>JALYMN010000111.1 GCA_030773675.1 Actinomycetota bacterium | reverse complement strand
AGCAGGTTTGCTGACGCGAACGCCCTCCTGCCACGGATCGTCCGTGGCCGCGAAGTCCACAGGAGGAGGTGGGTCACTTGCGTCACTACGAGCTCATGGTCATCCTCGACCCCGACCTGGAGGAGCGGACCATCGCTCCCTCCCTCGAGACGTTCCTCAACGTCGTCCGCAACGGCGGCGGGACCGTCGAGAAGGTCGACGTCTGGGGCCGTCGCCGGCTCTCGTTCGAGATCGACAAGAAGGTCGAGGGCATCTACGCCGTCGTCGACCTCAACGCCGAGCCGGCCGTCGTGAAGGAGCTGGACCGCCAGTTGAACCTGAACGAGGCCATCCTGCGCACCAAGGTCATGCGACCGGACATGCGCGCCAGCAAGGCCCCGGCGGCACCCGCCGCCAAGGCGCCTCGACCGGCTCCGGCCGGTGCGGGTCCGGTCCCCCGGCCGGCACCGACGCCCGGCAGCTAGTCCCCCGGACCGGCCAGACCCGGGCGACCGCCGCACCAGGCACGTCACGCAGCACGCTGCACCGCACCGCCGCAACGCACCGCCCCTTCCCCTGCTCCACCTGTGCGCGACCGACTGCGCACGCACCCGCACTCGCGCTCCCCGCTCCGGCGGGGGAGGGACCCCAGGAGGACCTGTCATGGCAGGCGAGACCGTCATCACCGTCGTCGGCAATCTGACGAACGACCCCGAGCTCCGCTTCACCCCCAGCGGTGCAGCGGTAGCGAGCTTCACCGTGGCCTCCACGCCGCGGACGCTGGACAAGGCGACCAACGAGTGGAAGGACGGGGAGGCGCTGTTCCTGCGCTGCAGCATCTGGCGGCAGGCCGCGGAGAACGTCGCGGAGTCCCTGACCCGGGGCAGCCGGGTGCTGGTCCAGGGTCGGCTCAAGCAGCGCTCCTTCGAGACGAAGGAGGGCGAGAAGCGCACCGTGATCGAGCTCGACGTCGACGAGATCGGCCCCAGCCTCCGCTACGCCACGGCCAAGGTGAACAAGGCCTCGCGCGGTGGCGGCGGCGGGGGCGGGTACGGCGGCGGCTCCGGGGGCGGTGGCGGGTACGGCGGCTCCGGGAGCTCCGGTAGCTCGGGCGGGTCCGGCGGCGGGTCCGACGACCCGTGGGCCAGTCCCCCCGCCGGCGGTAGCGGCGGCGGCTGGTCCGACGAGCCCCCCTTCTAGACACCTCTCGCTCGGGTCCGTGCCCGAGCCACTCGACCAGGAGAGAATCCGATGGCCAAGCCTCCGCCCCGCAAGCCGAAGAAGAAGGTCTGCCAGTTCTGCAAGGACAAGGTGATCTACATCGACTACAAGGACACCGGCACCCTGCGCAAGTACATCTCGGACCGCGGGAAGATCCGCGCCAGCCGGGTCAGCGGCAACTGCCGCCAGCACCAGCGCGACGTCGCGATGGCAGTGAAGAACAGCCGCGAGATGGCGCTGCTGCCCTACACCTCGACGGCCCGGTAACGACGTGAAGCTCATCCTCAACCAGGAGGTCGCGAACCTCGGCGGCCCGGGCGACGTCGTCGAGGTCAAGGACGGCTACGGCCGCAACTTCCTCGTCCCGCGCGGCTACGCCCAGCCGTGGACCAAGGGCGCCGACAAGCAGATCGCCAGCATCCGCCGGGCCCGCGAGGTCCGCGAGGTGCGCGACCTCGGCCAGGCGCAGGCGATGAAGGCGCAGCTGGCGGGCCTGCAGGTGCGCCTGCCCGCCCGGTCCGGCGACGGCGGTCGTCTGTTCGGGTCGGTCACCACCGCGGACGTCGTCCAGGCGGTCGTCGCGGCCGGCGGACCGACCCTCGACAAGCGCCTGCTGCAGATGCAGCCGATCAAGTCGCTCGGTTCGCACAGGGTCATCGTCAAGGTGCACCCCGAGGTCGAGGCGACCGTCACGCTGGACGTCGTGTCCGCCACGTAGTCCGCGCTGCGTCCACGAGGCCCGGCCCCGCACCTGGGGGGCCGGGTCTCGTCGTCTTGACCGGCGCCGCGACCTGGGTCGGCGGCCCCGGTCCGCCATGGCGATCGCAGGCCTCGCGCCGTCGACCTCGGCAGGAGGCCGTGCACGCCCGACTTCCTGCTGTCCACAGCGGTGGACAGCGCTGTGGGCAAGTCGCCCGGCGCGTGCGCCGGGTCACACTGCGGTCACACACACCTGACCCCACGAGCGTCCACAGCGCCCCGCCCCCACGTCCCCACTGCTCCCACAGCCACGTCCACAAGCCGGCCGGACGGGCCGTCCGCGACGCGCCCGAACTGTCGGTGCTGCCCGGTAGACAGGCCCCGACCGGGTGACCCCGGCGCCCGGCTGGCCAGCAGACCGGCGGGCACGGCCGCGACGGAGCAGGAGGAGCCGGTGAGCGAGCGCGTCGTCGAGCTGCCCAACCAGGGCGGCAGGCAGGCGCAGGTCGCGGTGGAGTTCGAGCGCACGCCTCCACAGGACATCCCCGCGGAGCAGTCGGTGCTCGGCGGCATGCTGCTGAGCAAAGACGCGATCGCCGATGTGGTCGAGACGCTCAGCTCGCACGACTTCTACCGGCCGGCGCACCAGACGATCTACGACGTCGTCCTCGACCTCTACGGCAAGGGCGAGCCGGCCGACCCCATCACCGTCAGCGCCGAGCTGCAGCGCTCGGGCGAGCTGGCGCGCGTGGGCGGCGCACCGTACCTGCACACGCTGGTCTCGAGCGTGCCGACCGCCGCCAACGCCGGCTACTACGCCCGCATCGTCGCCGAGCAGGCTGTGCTGCGGCGCCTCGTGGAGGCGGGCACGCGGATCGTGCAGCTCGGCTACGGCGGCCAGGGCGCGGAGGTCGACGACATCGTCGACCGCGCCCAGCAGGCCATCTACGATGTCACCGAGCGGCGCAGCAGCGAGGACTACACGCTGCTCGAGCAGCTCATGCAGCCGACGATGGACGAGCTCGAGGCCATCGGCAGCCGCAGCGGGACGATGAGCGGCGTCCCGACCGGCTTCAAGGACCTCGACGACCTCACCAACGGCCTCCACCCGGGTCAGCTCATCGTGCTCGCCGGACGTCCTGGAATGGGCAAGAGCACGGCCGGACTTGATGTTGCACGTTCGTGTTCCATCAGGCACGGCCTGACCAGCGCCATCTTCTCGCTGGAGATGAGCAAGACCGAGATCACGATGCGCCTGCTGTCCGCCGAGGCCAGGGTCCCGCTGCACCACATGCGCAGCGGGATGATGACTGACGACGACTGGGCCCGACTCGCGCGGCGGATGGGCGAGGTCGCCGACGCCCCGCTCTACATCGACGACAGCCCCAACCTGACGATGATGGAGATCCGCGCCAAGGCCCGGCGGCTCCGCCAGCGGCACGACCTGCGGCTCGTCGTCATCGACTACCTGCAGCTGATGAGCGGCAACAAGAAGGCCGAGAGCCGGCAGCAGGAGGTCTCCGAGCTTTCGCGCAACCTCAAGCTGCTCGCGAAGGAGCTCGAGGTGCCGGTGATCGCGATGAGCCAGCTAAACCGCGGACCCGAGCAGCGCACCGACAAGAAGCCCCAGCTCTCCGACCTGCGCGAGAGCGGCTGCTTGCCGGCGTCCACCCGCGTCCTGCGCGCGGACGACGGTCAGGAGGTGACGCTCGGGCAGCTGTACGCCGAGGGCGCGCGCGACGTGCCGGTCTGGTCGCTCGACGACTCGCTTCGCTATGTGCGCCGCCACCTGACCCATGTGTTCAGCACCGGCACCAGGGCGGTGCTCCGGCTGCGGCTGCGGTCCGGCAAGGAGGTGCGCGCCACCGGCAACCATCCGTTCCTCACCTACGACGGCTGGCAGCCGCTGCTGGCGCTGGCGCCGGGCGACCGGCTCGCTGTGCCCCGCCACGTGCCGGCACCGCAGGCCGACGCCGACGCCTGGCCGGAGGCGCACGTCGTGCTGCTGGCCCACCTTCTCGGAGACGGCTCGTTCCTGCGCCGCCAGCCGCTGCGCTACGCCAACCAGGACGAGGCCAACCTCCAGGCGGTGACGGCGGCGGCCGGTGCGTTCGGCGTGCAGGCCGTGCGGGACGACTACACAGCAGCCCGCTGCACGATCCTGCGGCTGCGGGCGCCCTACCAGTTGACACACGGCGTCGTGCGCAACCCGATCGCAGCCTGGCTCGACACCCTCGGCCTGTTCGGCCTCCGCAGCCACGAGAAGTTCGTCCCTGCCGAGGTCTTCAGCCTGCCCAAGGCGCAGATCCGCCTGTTCCTGCGCCACGTGTGGGCGACTGACGGCTCTGTGACGCTGACCCGCACCGGCGGCGGGAGGGTCTACTACGCCTCCACCAGCCGTCGGCTCTGCGACGACATCAGCCGACTGCTGCTGCGCTTCGGCATCTCGGCGCGCCTGCGCAAGGTGGGCGTCGCCGAGGGGGTGCGGCCCCAGTACACCCTCGACGTGTACGGGGCGGACGACCAGAAGCGGTTCCTCGCGGAGATCGGCGTCCACGGACAGCGCGGTGGCCTCGCGCACGCGTTGCTCGAGCGGCTGGGCCAGATGAAGGCCAACACCAACATCGATAGCGTGCCGGTGCAGGTCTGGGACCGCGTCAGGGGGCTGCTTCAGGAGCAGGGCACGACGCAGCGGCAGTTCGCTGCGGCGCTGGGCACGAGCTTCTGCGGCTCGACGATGTCGAAGCACGCGCCCAGTCGTCAGCGGCTCGCTCGCGTCGCAGAGGTCTTGGGTGACCGCGAGCTCGAGCTCCTCGCCACCAACGACGTCCTGTGGGACGAGGTGGTCAGCATCGAGCCCGACGGGGAGGAGGAGGTCTTCGACGCGACCGTGCTTGGCACCCACAACTTCATCGCCGACGGTGTCGCGGTCCACAACTCCATCGAGCAGGACGCCGACATGGTCGTGCTGCTGCACCGTGAGGACGCCTACGAGAAGGAGAGCCCCCGGGCCGGCGAGGCCGACTTCATCGTCGCCAAGCACCGCAACGGACCGACCAGCACGATCACCGTCGCGTTCCAGGGCCACTACAGCCGCTTCGTCGACATGAGCCACGGCTGATAGTCGTGTGTGAAATGGAATGGAAAACCCCCTGCTGGACGACGGGAGTGCGAGTTGCGGCTGCACGTGGTGCTTGAGCCGGCCGCCGGGGACGGCTTCCTGACGGAGCAGGACGCGCTGCGGGCGTGCCAGGGCCTGCCAGGGGACTCGCCGGTCCTGCTGATCCTGTCGGACATGGACTCGTTCTCGGGACAGGCGGCGGGATGGGTCGGCCGGCGGTTCGCCGGGACCGGCTACCTGATCGAGGCGAGGCCGTCGGCATGGGGCCCTGCCGGCGACTTCGCGGACGCGGTGCGGAGGTCGGAGGACGACTACCTGGCGATCACTGCTGCGGACCTGCGGCGGGACGTGTCGTAGCCAGGGGCGGACCGGCGCGAGCGCGGCGGCGGGCGGGGGCGGAGCCGGCGGGTGGGACGATGGGCACGGCGACGCGACGGAGGGCGGATGAGCACGCTCGGGGTCTCGTGCACGACCGCGTGCGCGTTCCTGGCGCTGGCCGACGGGGAGACGGTCGCGCCTGTGCCGGACCGGCTGGAGCCGGCGGCAGGGCTCGGTCCGGAGGAGCAGCTCCCGGTGTTCGCGGAGGACGTCGCGCGGGTCCTGCGGGACTGCGGCGGGGACCGGGTCGTGATCCTGCAGGCCGAGCCGAGGTACGAGGCCGGGCACACGGCGTGGGTGCCGCGGCTGGCGATGGAGACGCTCGTGCGGCTTGAGAGCGTGCGGGCGGGCGTGCCGTGCTCGTACATCAGCCGGCAGAAGGTCAAGGGCAGTCTCGGGCTCAAGGGCCGGGGCGGGCTGGACGCGCTTGGCAAGGACGAGCTCGCGAGCGCGGGCATGTACTGGTCAGCGGGCCGGCTGGTGGCGGCGCTGGCCGCGGTCGCCGCGGAGCGCGACGCGGAGGCCGGCTGATGCTGGCGGGGGAGAAGCGGACCGAGCCGACGTACCGGGTGGTGCGCCAGCTGGACGAGGGCGCGACCGGTGTGGTCCACCTGGTCTGGCACAACGTGTTCGGGCGCGAGATGGTCCAGAAGACCGCGGACACGGTGTGCGTGCCCGACTCCGTCGCGTTCCAGGAGCCGCAGCTGCTCGACCGGATCGACCACGAGCGGGTCGTGCGGGTACGCGAGGCCCAGCCGGACCCGCAGTACCCGCACGCGGTCACGATGGTGATGGACTACTATCCGGAGGGGTCTGCGTCGGCGGGCTCGCCGCGGGCCGACGGTTCGGGGTCCGGGCCGCGCTGTCGCTGGCATGCGACGTCCTGGACGGGCTGGACCACCTGCACGCGGTGCACGGCTACCTGCACCGGGACGTGAAGACATCGAACGTGCTGCTCCGTGACGGCGGGACGGCGGCGGTGCTGACGGACCTGGGGTCGGCGGCCCGGCTCGGCGAGGACGGGTCGTGCGGCGCGGCAGGCGGCACGCTGCTGTACCGCGCGCCGGAGTACGCGTCGGGCAGGCTCACGGTCCGGTCGGACCTGTACGGCGCGGGCGTCCTGCTGCTGGAGCTGCTGGGCGCGGCGCTGCCGACCGGGCCTGACAGCGCGGAGCGGATGGAGAGGTCCCTCGCCGCCGGGCGGCGGGCGTTCCCCGACCGGCTCGTCGTGTTCGGGCCGCACGTCCCGGATCGGGTCCGCACGCTGGTCCGCGGGCTGATCGCCGTCGATCCGATGCGGCGGCCGGAGCGGGCGTCCGACGCCGCCGGGCTGCTCCGGGACGTGAGGACGCTCGACGGGGTCCGGGTCGACGGCAGCGGGCTGGACGGGGAATGGAGCGGCGCGGGCTTGCCGGACCGCCGGGGGTCGGCCCGGGAGTACCGGGTGACGAGCCGGGTCCTCGCGGGCGGGCCGGACTGCGGCGGACGGAAGGCGTCGGTGTCCTACCGCCCGGCCTCGGGCGGCCAGTGGCGCCGCCTGGCCCGGGACGTCGTGCTCGGCGCGGACGACGAGCCGGGGCTGCGCGCGGTGTTCGCTGTCGGGCACTCCCACGCGTTCCAGCGCTGAGCCGCCTCGCCGAGC
>JALYMN010000110.1 GCA_030773675.1 Actinomycetota bacterium | reverse complement strand
CGAGCATCTCGGCGGCCACCGCGAGGCACACCTCGACCAGGTCGTCCGGCCCGCCGCCCTGCAGCACCTCGACCGCCTCGGCGACCTCCAGCGCGTTGCCGACGGCTCGGCCGAGCGGCGCGTCCATGCCGGTGAGCAGCGCCACCGTGCGCACGCCGGACCGCTCGCCAAGCCCGACCATGACCTCGGCGAGCTCGCGCGCCGCATCGAGCGTCGGCATGAACGCGCCCGCGCCCACCTTGACGTCGAGCAGCACGGCGCCGGCGCCCCCGGCGATCTTCTTGCTCATGATGCTGCTGGCGATGAGCGGCAGCGACTCGACCGTGGCGGTGACGTCGCGCAGGGCGTAGAGCGCCTTGTCGGCGGGCGCCAGGTCGGCGCCGGCGGCCGCGATCACCGCGCCGACGTCGCGCAGCTGGGCGAGGAACTGCCCGGGCGCCAGCTCGCCGCGCCAGTCCGGGATGCTCTCCAGCTTGTCCAGCGTGCCGCCGGTGTGGCCGAGGCCGCGGCCCGACAGCTTGGGCACCGCCACGCCGTACGACGCCACCAGCGGCGCGACGACCAGCGACACCTTGTCGCCCACCCCGCCGCTCGAGTGCTTGTCGACCACCGGACGGTCGACCGACGAGAGGTCCAGGCGGGTGCCGCTCGCCACCATCGCCGCGGTCCAGGTGTCGAGCTCGCGCGGCGACAGGCCGCGAAAGACGATGGCCATGAGCAGCGCGCTCATCTGCTCCGGCGCGACCGTGCCGCGGGTGAAGCCGTCCAGCACCCAGCGGATCTGTTCGTCGGCGAGCTCCTCGCCGTCGCGCTTGGCCCGGACGACGTCGATCGCGGTCGTCACGCCGCCCCTCCGGGTGCCGGTCGGGCCGGGCTCTCGGGCAGGTCGGTCGGACCAAAGGCGTGGACCAGCACCTGACTCATCGGCAGCGGTCCGCCGGGCGCGTCGACCAGCAGCGCCGCACCCCCGAACTCGTACAGCAGCTGCCGGCAGCGCCCGCACGGCATGAGCAGCGCTCCGCCGCCGTTGGTGCAGGCGAAGGCGACCAGCCGGCCACCCCCGCTCGCCGCGAGCGTCGACACCAGGCCGCACTCCGCGCACAGGCCCAGCCCGTAGGAGGCGTTCTCCACGTTGCAGCCGGTCACCACGCGCCCGTCGTCGACCAGGGCCGCGGCGCCGACCGACAGCCCGCTGTACGGCGCGTACGCGCGCTGCGCCGCCTCCTGCGCGGCCCGGCGCAGCGCCGGCCAGTCGACCGCGCTCACGGCTGCTGCCCCCGCCGGTACGGCTGGCCGTCCGCCGCGGGCGGTCGCAGCCGCTGGCTCGCGACCGCGAGCACCAGCAGCGTGACCAGGTGCGGGGTGAAGCCGACCAGCTGCGACGGCACGGTCTCCGCCTGGGCGTGCCAGAGCGCGAAGGCGCCGGCCAGCAGGAGCGCGACGCCGGCGACCGGGAAGCGCCGGCGCAGGGCCTGCCGCACGGCGACCGCGACGAGCAGCAGCGCGACGAGCAGCAGCAGCCCCCGTACGGCGCTGCCGGCCCGCAGCTGGACCGCGTCGGCGTACCCGAACAGCCCGGCGCCGGCGGCGAGCCCGCCGGGTCGCCAGTTGCCGAAGATCACGGCAGCAAGGCCGATGAAACCCCGCCCGGCGGTCTGCCCCTCCCGGTAGATCGACCCGATCACGAGCGCCGCCCCGCCGAGCCCGGCCAGGGCGCCGGACACCACCACGGCGGCGTACTTCATCCGGTAGACCGGCACGCCCAGGGAGTCGGCCGCCACCGGGTTCTCGCCGACGGCCCGCAGCCGCAGGCCGAACGCGGTCCGCCACAGGACGACGAACGACAGCGGCACGAGCAGTACGGCGAGCAGGGTCAGCAGCGAGACGTCGGCGGTCAGCCCGCGCAGCAGCCCCGCCGCGTCGGCCAGCAGGAACAGTCTCGTGCGTTCGAGGTCGCCGAGCAGGTCGGGGCCGCTCGACAGCACCGGCAGCGACACCGTCGGCAGGGCCTCGGTGGTCGGCGACTGGGTCTCGCCCGCGCCCGGTACCTGCCCGTCGCCGTAGGCCAGCGAGGACAGGTAGCGGGCGATGCCGGCGCCGAGCAGGTTGACGGCCACGCCCGACACCACGTGGTCGACGCCGAAGCTGACCGTCGCGACCGCGTGGAGCAGCCCGCCGGCCGCCCCGGCCGCCACCCCGGCGAGCACCCCCGCCCACGGGCCGTGGAAGTAGCCGACGTAGGCGCCTGACCAGGTGCCGAGGATCAGCATGCCCTCGAGCCCGATGTTGACGACGCCGGCCCGCTCGGCCCACAAGCCGCCCAGCCCGGCGAGCCCGATCGGCACGGCGAGACGCAGCGCGGCGCCGGCGGTGCCGCTGCTCGTGACGTCGACGGCCCCGCTCACCACCCGCACCACCGACATGAGCACCAGCAGGCCCAGGGCCCCGAGCACGAGCGTCCGGGCGCGGGTGAAGCGTCGGCCGCTGCGCGCGGCAGTCGGCTCGGCGGGGCTCGGGAGCACGGCGCTCACGGGCCGACCGCCCTGCGCACGGCCCGCTCGGCCTGCGCCACGCCGATCCGGCGCACCGCCTCGTAGGCCACGACCACCGACAGCACGATCGAGCCCTGCATGATCACGTAGATCTCGGTCGGGACGTCGATGCGCTGCAGCGTCGCGGACGACCGCTCGAGGAAGGCGAACAGCAGCGCCGCGAAGGCGATGCCGAGCGGCGAGCCCCGGCCGAGCAGCGCCACCCCGATCCCGGTGAACCCGAGCCCGACGGTGAAGTCGAGCCCGTACGCGTAGGAGGTGCCCAGCAGCTGCGGCAGGCCGACCAGCCCGGCGAGTGCTCCCGACAGCAGCATGGTGGCCAGCGTCATCCGCTTGGCGTCGACGCCGCTGGCCACCGCCGCGGAGGGGTTGAGGCCGGTGGCGCGCAGGTCGAAGCCGAACCGGCTGCGCGCGACGACGAGCCAGTACAGGACGCCGACGACCGCGGCCACCAGCACGAACCCGCCGAGCCGCGTGCCCTGCGGCGGTTCGAGGCCGACCGCGCGCAGGACCGGGTCGAGGTCGGGGAACCGGGCGCTCTCCGGCAGCGGCGGGGTGCGGCTGTTGTTGCTGCCCTCGATGCGCTCCTGCAGGTGCACCGCGAGCAGGTACGCCGCCAGCCCACCCGCGATCACGTTGAGCATGATCGTGGAGATGACCTCGCTCACCCCGCGGGTCACCTTGAGCGCACCCGCGACGCCGGCCCACGCCGCGCCGACCGTCATGGCCACGGCGACGACGAGCACGACGTGCAGCGGCGCGGGCAGGGGAACGGCGGCACCGGCCCCGGCAGCCAGCAGCGCGGCCAGCTGGTACTGGCCCTCCACGCCGATGTTGAACAGGCCCATCCGGAACCCGAGGGCAACCGCGAGCCCGGACAGGTAGAGCGGCACCGCGTTGTTGACGGTGATGAGCAGTGAGCGCAGGGTCGTGCCCTCGGTGAGCATGCGGGTGTAGACGGCGACTGGGTCGCTGCCGCTGACCCCCAGCGCGACGGAGCTCACGACCAGGGCGACCACCCCGGCGAGCAGCGGAGCGGCGACCGCCAGCCCCACCCGGCGCAGGTCGAACCGGGGCTCCGGCGCAGGAACCGGCTCCGCCCGCTCCTGCTCGAGCAGGCTCACGCCGCAGCCCCCGTCATGGCCGAACCGAGCGACTCGGGCGTGGTCGTCGTGGGATCGAGGGTCGCGACGAGCCGGCCGCGGAGCATGACCACCAGGGTGTCGGACAGCCCGATGAGCTCTTCCAGGTCGGCGCTCACGAGCAGCACGGCCAGGCCGTCGCGCCGGGCGGCCCGAAGCTGGTCCCACACGGCGGCCTGCACGCCGACGTCGACGCCGCGGGTGGGGTGGGCGGCGACGAGCAGGGACGGGGCTCCGCTCATCTCCCGGCCCACGATGAGCTTCTGCTGGTTGCCTCCGGACAGCGCGAACGCCGGGACGCCGACCCCGGGCGTGCGCACGCCGTACTCGCGCACGATGCGCTCGGTGTCCTCCCGCGCCGCGCGGCGGTCGATCCACGGCCCGCGGCGGGCCGGCGGGCGGCCCTGGTGCCCGAGCACCCGGTTCTCCCACAGCGGCGCAGCGAGCAGCAGGCCCTGCCGGTGCCGGTCCTCGGGCACGTGGCCGATGCCGCCCTCGCGGCGCTGGCGCGTCGTCCAGCCGCTGATGTCACGCCCGCCGAGGCGGACCGTGCCGGTGGAGGGCCGCAGCCCGAGCAGCGCCTCGACCAGCTCCGCCTGGCCGTTGCCCTCCACCCCCGCGATGCCCAGCACCTCGCCCCGCCGTACCTGCAGCGAGACGTCGTCGACGACCGGGCGGCCCTCGGCGCCGCGCACGGTGAGGTGCTCGACGGAGAGCTCGACGACGTCGGTGACCGTCGACTCGCGGGTCTCCGGGGTCGGGAGCGCGCTGCCGACCATCAGCTCGGCGAGCTGGCGCGGCGTGACGCCGGACGGGTCGACGGTGGTCACCGTGGAGCCCTGGCGCAGCACGGTCACCCGGTCGGCGACCCGCAGAACCTCGTCCAGCTTGTGACTGATGAACAGGACGGCGAGGCCCTCCTCGCGCAGGCCGGCCAGCGAGGCGAACAGGTCGTCGACCTCCTGGGGCACGAGCACGGCGGTGGGCTCGTCGAGGATGAGCACCCGGGCACCGCGGTAGAGCACCTTGAGGATCTCCACTCGTTGCCGGTCGCCGACGCCGAGGTCCTCGACCCGGGCGTCCGGGCGCACCCCGAGCCCGTAGCGCTGCGACAGCTGCTCGATGCGCGCCCGGGCGGCCTGCACGTCGAGCCGTCCGCGACGGGTCGGCTCGGCGCCGAGCACGACGTTCTCCAGCACGCTGAGGTTGTCCGCGAGCATGAAGTGCTGGTGCACCATGCCGATGCCCGCGGCGATCGCGTCGGCCGGGCTCGCGAAGCGCGCGGGACGGCCGTCGACCTCGATCGTCCCGTCGTCCGGCTTCTGCATGCCGTAGACGATCTTCATCAGCGTCGACTTGCCCGCGCCGTTCTCGCCCACCAGGGCGTGCACCTCGCCGGCGCGCACCTCGAGGTCGACGTCGCGGTTCGCGACCACCCCGGGGAAGCGCTTGCCGATGCCCGCGAGCCGGACGACGGGCTCGTCCACCTGCTCCTCCGCCCTGTGCTGCGCACCGCTCGCAACGGCTCCACGCCGCTGACCGGTCGGACGTGCCGCGCCGACCGGTCCTGCCCCTTCCGCGGCCGGTCCCGGGTGCGGCACCGGCGCCCTCCGGTCAGGGCGTCGTCGCAACCGTGATCTCGCCGGCGATGATCTTCTGCTTGAGGTCGTCGAGCTGGGGTCTGATGTCGTCGACGAACCCGCCGGACGTCGCGTAGCCGACGCCCTCGCTCTCCAGGTCGAAGGTCGTCGACACGGGCAGCTCCTCGCCCGCCACGAACTTCTTCAGCGACTCGTACACCGCGACGTCGACCCGCTTGAGCATCGAGGTGAGGATGACCGGCTGCAGGGTGGGGTCGCCGACCGACTGGTACTGGTCGGAGTCCACGCCGATGGCCTTCTTGCCGTTCGCCTCGGCCGCCTGGAACACGCCCGTGCCGGACCCGCCGGCGGCCGCGAAGATGACGTCGACGCCGGCGTCGTACATGCCGTTGGCCGACTCGCGCCCCTTGTCCGGGGAGTTGAAGCCGGAGAAGTCCGGCGGCTGCGACAGGTAGCGCGCCGTGGTCTTGATCCCCGGCTTCACCTGCTCCGCCCCGGCGACGAAGCCGGCCTCGAACTTCTTCAGCAGCGTGGTCTCGACCCCGCCGATGTAACCGATGGAACCGCTGGTGCTCTTGAGGGCGGCGGCCGCTCCGACGAGGAACGAGCCCTGCTCCTCGGCGAACAGGAGCTGCTTGACGTTCGGGGCCTTCACGGTCGCGTCGTCGATGATCAGGAACGTCGTGTCGGGGAAGTCGGCCGAGACGGTCTTGACGCTGTCGGCGTAGGCGAACCCGACGGCGATGACCGGGTCGAAGCCCTCCTCGGCCAGCTGACGCAGGTTGTCGCCGCGGTCGCTGCCGGAGGCGTTCGGGCTCAGCTCCTCCGCCTCGATCCCGAGCTCGGCCTTGGCCCGGTCGAGCCCGGCGACCGCGGAGTCGTTAAAGGACTTGTCGCCGCGCCCGCCCACGTCGTAGGCCAGCCCGACCCGGACGTCGCTGCCGGCGGCGGACGCGCTGGGCGCCGCACCCGCGCCGGGGGACTCGGAGCACCGCCGCACCCGGCCAGGGCGAACGTGGTGACGGCGAGCGCGGCGAGGAGACCGGTGCGCCGCCTCGGACCTGTGCGCAGGGGGTTCCGCAAGGGGATCTCCGAACGGGCCAGGGCGCCAGAGGGTGGGGCGCCGGACGGACGGACGGTAGCGGCTGCCGCCGACAGTCCGGCGCGCCCCGTCCGCACGCTGTGACAGGGTCGCGACCGCGGCTAGCGTCGCGCCTGTGGAGCTCGTCCTGGTCCGGCACGCCCTGCCGCTGCGCGTCGACGTCACGACCGACGGCAGCCCCGCCGACCCCGGCCTGTCCGACGCCGGGCGGGTCCAGGCCGAGCGCGTCGTCCAGGCGCTCTCCTTGGACGACGTGTCCGCGCTGTACACCTCCCCGAGCCGGCGCGCCCGCGAGACGGCCGGCCCGCTGGAGCGGGCGCTCGGCCTGGCGGCGGAGGTCGAGCCGGGCATCGCGGAGTTCGACAGCGGCGACACGTCGTACGTGCCGGTGGAGGAGCTCCGGGCCGAGGGCGACCCGCGGTGGGCCGCGATCGCCCGTGGTGACCTCTACAGCGTCGGGGTCGACCCGGCCGCCTTCCGGGCGCGCGTCGTCGCGGCCGTGGAGGGGGTGGCCGCACGCCACCCCGGCGGCCGGGCGGTGCTGTTCACCCACGCCGGCGCCTGCAACGCCTACCTCGGGCACGTGCTGGGGCAGGCACGCACGATCTGGTACGCGCCCGCCTACGCCTCGGTGCAGCGCGTGGCGGCGGCGCGGGACGGCCGGCGCGGGGTGACGAGCCTCAACGAGACCGGGCACGTGCGCGACCTGCTGGCCCTGCGCCGGGGATGAGGCCGGTCCGTCGCGCACGCCGAGCGGTCATGTCCACACCTGGGGGGCCGAGCGCTGCACGACCGGGTCCTGCAGCCGCGGTCCCGGCAGGTAGGGCACCAGCAGCGCCAGGCACTGCCCGTCGCGGGCCTCGAGCTCGACGAGGACGGCCGGTCCGCGCCCTCCAGCTGCACGTCGCTGCACAGCGCGACCGCGCGCAGACCGTCGTGGCGCTCGCGCAGCTCGGCCAGCAGGAGGGACCGGACCTGCCCGACCTCCGGTCTCGGCCGGCTCGCGGTCTCGGCCGGCGCGACCACCTCGCCGTCGGTGGTCGCGGCGAGCGCGAACGGCCACAGCTCGCCGCGCTCGGCGAACAGTCGGGCCGCGTTGTCGACCGCGACGGCGTACCGGCGGTCCAGCTCGTCGGCGACGGCCTCCGGAGTCACGCGGCGACCTC
>JALYMN010000109.1 GCA_030773675.1 Actinomycetota bacterium | reverse complement strand
CCCGGCGGCGAGGTGCACTACCAGTTCACGAGCACGCACCCCGGCCAGCTCGAGGTGACTGTGACGAGCGACGGCTCGCCGGTCGGCAACGAGGAGGCGGCGGGCGCTCCGGCCGAGGACGGGAACGCCGCGCGGACCTTGCGCGCGACGGGCGCCTCGATCGTGGACGACGCGGACTTGACGAACTCGCCGTTGTCCTTCAACCAGGACAGGACGGCCTTGCTCTCGAGACCGAGCTCCTTCGCGAGCTCGTGGACACGGGCTTTGCCGGGCACTGGACTCCTCGTCCGAGGCTCCGGCGACCCGGGAGCCTCGCTAGTACTGGGTGGGGCTGATCATGTGGAACGGCTCATCGAGTGCTCATCTAGCGAGTGCTCATGGGGCGGCTCGACCTGCTTCCGGTTCATGGGCTGTGGTGCCGCTCCGGCGGTCCGGAGCGGTGCTGCTGAGCGGCGGTCGTGCGGTGCTGCCGTCGGCCTGTCCTGCGCTCGTGCTGTCCTGCGTCCGTGCGGTGCTGCCGGCGCGCGTGCCGCGGCCGGTGGTGCTGTGAGAAGAACGCTCGCTCTGCTCCAGGAAGTCCCGCATCGGGCCGACGTCGACCGGTCCGGCCAGGCGCAGGGCCCGGGGGAACGCTCGCCGCCGCTCGGCGAGGTCGACGCACCGCAGGTCGGGGTGCACGGACGCGCCCCTCCCCGGCAGGCGACCGGCCGGGTCGGGGGTGAGGACACCCCCCACCGCGACCACACGCAGCAGGGCGGGCTTCGCTGCCCGCGCCCGGCACCCCACGCAGGTGCGGACCGGACCCGGAGAGCGAGCCGGATCCGACTGTACAGCGCGCTCCGACCCGGAGCCCGCCCGGTCGCGACGTCCGGCTACGACCCCCTCCGCGGCTGGTCGGCGGCGGGGCGGCGCCCGGCGCGGTCGGGCGCGCCGCCGTCCGGTCGTCCGGGACGGTCGTCGGGCGCGGTGTCGGGGCGGATGTCGATGCGCCAGCCGGTGAGGCGGGCGGCGAGCCGCGCGTTCTGCCCCTCCTTGCCGATTGCGAGCGACAGCTGGAAGTCCGGGACGACCACGCGCGCGCTGCGGGTGACCGCGTCGACGACCTCGACCGAGCTGACCGTCGCCGGCGAGAGGGCGCTGGCGACGAACCGGGCGGGGTCGTCGCTCCAGTCGACGATGTCGATCTTCTCCCCGTGCAGCTCGGCGGTCACGGCGCGCACGCGGCTGCCCATCGGGCCGATGCAGGCGCCCTTGGGGTTGAGCCCGGCCACCGTCGTCCGCACCGCGATCTTCGTGCGGTGCCCGGCCTCGCGGGCCAGCGCCATGATCTGGACGCTGCCGTCCGCGATCTCCGGGACCTCGGTGGCGAACAGGCCGCGGACGAGGTCTGGGTGGCTGCGGGAAACGGTGACCTGCGCGCCGCGCTGTCCGCGGGCGACCGACACCACCCGGCAGCGCAGCCGGGTGCCGTGCTCGTAGACCTCGCCGGGCACCTGCTCGGCGGGCGGCAGCACCGCCTCGAGCGCGTCCTCCGTCATGCCCAGTTTGACCATGACGTTGCGGTTGGGCGGGGCACCCGGCCGCTGGGGGGCCTGCTGCACGACGCCGGTCACGACGTCGCCCTCGCGGCCGGACCACTCGCTGTGGCTGACCTCGCTCTCCGCCTCGCGCAGCCGCTGCAGGATCACCTGCCGGGCCGTGCTCGTGGCGATGCGGCCGAAGCCCTCGGGGGTGTCGTCGTACTCGCGCACGACCTGCCCGTCGTCGTCGACCTCCTGGGCCAGGACGACGACCTCGCCGGTCTTGCGGTCGAGCTCGACACGGACGTGCGGCTCGGCGCCCTCGGTGTGCCGGTACGCCGTGAGCAGGGCGGTCTCGATGGCCTGGCAGACCAGCTCGAAGGAGAAGTCCTTCTCCCGCTCGAGGCCGCGCAGGGCCGCCATGTCGATCTTCACCGCGCCTCCTCGTCGGGGTCGTTGCTGTCGTCGTCGAGGTCGTCGCTGAGGTCGGCGTCGTCGTCCTCGGGCTCGTCGTCGGCGCCGTCGCCTGCCCCGCTGCCGCCCGGCCGGTCGAACTCGACCTGCACGTGCCCGCGGGCGACGTCCGCGAGGGCGAGCACCCGCTCGGTGCCGTCGACGTCGAGGACGACCTGCTGCTCGTCGGAGCGCAGCACGCGTCCGGTCACGGCGCCCCCGTCGCGCAGCACGGCCCGCACGAGGCGCGCGGTGTTGCGCCGCCAGTGCCGCGGCTCGGTCAGCGGCCGGTCCACGCCCGGGCTGCTGACCTCGAGGACGTAGGAGCCGCCGAGCAGGTCCGGCTCACGGGCGTCGATGTCGTCGAGGGCGTCCGACAGCGCGCGGCTGGCGTCGGCGACGTCGTCCAGGCTGACCCCGCCGTCGCGGTCGACGAGGACCCGGACCACGCGCCGCCGCCCCGCCGGGGACACCTGCAGGTCCTCCAGGTCGGCGCCGAGCCCCTCGACGACGGGCGCGAGCAGCGTCCGGAGTCGGGCGCGTGCAGCGCTCACGGCGGTGCCCCTGTCCAGTTGTGCGGCGGAACGGCTGAGGGGTTGAGGCTACCGGGCCGAGCGGCCGCCGGGACACCGCGCGACCGGTCCTCGGGACCCTGCTCCGCCGCCGCTAGCCGGGGTGATCTTCGTGTCTCGCACCTCTGCTCAGCGTGTCGTCGCCATCCCAGGAAGATCGCCGGGGCCACGTTGGACGGAGGGCGCTGCAGCAGGAGCGGCCCGACCGCGGCGACGCGGCGGGACGACCGGAGCGCGCGCCGGTCCGGCAGGATGACTCGGTGACGCCGACCCGCCGCGCCGTGCTGCTGGGCACCCTCGGCGCC
>JALYMN010000108.1 GCA_030773675.1 Actinomycetota bacterium | reverse complement strand
GGTCTGCTCTCCGCAGGAGGTCGCGCTCGTCCGCGCCGAGGTCGGCCCGGACATCGTCCTCGTCACGCCGGGCGTGCGACCGCCCGGCGCAGACGTCGGCGACCAGGCCCGCGTCGCCACCCCGCTGCAGGCGCTCGCCGACGGCGCCGACCTGCTCGTTGTCGGCCGCCCGATCACCGGGGCCGCCGACCCCGGGCAGGCCGCCGCCGAGCTCGCCCGCTCGCTCGTCCCCTGACAGGCGCACCGGAGCGGGACGACAGCGCCCGTCAGGCCGCGGGGAGCGGCTCGACGACCGGCACCGCGCCCGCCGGCAGCGGGCCCCGCGGACGGGTGCTCGACTGCACCAGCCGCGTGCCGAGCAGCCGGGCGGCCACGGCCGGCGGCTCCGGACGGGCGAGCAGGAACCCCTGCGCCGAGTCGGCCCCGTGCTCGACGAGGAACGCCAGCTGCTCCGGCGTCTCCACGCCCTCTGCCACCACGCGCATCCCGAGGCCGCGGGCCATCGCCAGGGTGGCGTTGAGCACGGCCGCGCCGGACGGGCCCTCGTCCAGGGCGACGATGAAGGAGCGGTCGACCTTGAGCTTGTCGAAGGGGAACGACGCCAGGCGCGACAGCGACGAGTAGCCGGTGCCGAAGTCGTCGAGCGCCAGGCCGACGCCCGCCGTGTGCAGCCGCTCCAGCACCTCGTGCATCGCGTCGTCGTCGTCGAACAGCAGGCTCTCGGTGACCTCGAGCACGAGCGAGGACGGCGGCAGGCCGTACCGGCCCAGGACGTCCATCACGGTGCCGAGCAGGCCGGGCTCGCGCAGGTGTCGCGGGCTGATGTTGACGTTCATCGTCAGGCCGGGGGAGACCCGGCGCCACTGCGCCAGCTGGTGGCAGGCGACGTCGAGCAGGCGCCGCTCCAGGTCGACGATCAGGCCGGTGCGCTCGGCGGCGGGAACGAACTCCGCCGGCGACACCCGGCCGCGGGTGGGCGAGGTCCAGCGCGCCAGCGCCTCGAAGCCGAGCACCCGGTCGGCGGCGAGGTCGACGACGGCCTGGTAGTGGCAGGTGATCTCGTCGGAGGTCAGCGCCGTGCGCAGGTCGGCCTCGAGCACGAGCCGCGCCCGCACCGCCGCGTGCATGCTCACGTCGAACCGGCGGCTGACGCCGCGCCCGGCCTCCTTCGCGGAGTACATGGCGGTGTCGGCGTCACGCAGCAGGTGGTGCACCGACACGCCGCCCTCGGCCGCGAGCACCGTGCCGACGCTGGCGCCGAGCACGAGGTCGAGACCGCCCAGCGGGAACGGCTCCCCCAGGCTCTTGAGCATCCGGTCGGCGAGCACCGCCGCGGCGGCGCCGAACTTGTCGTCGGGGAGCATGACGGCGAACTCGTCGCCGCCGAGCCGGGCCAGCACGGCGTCGCGGGGCACCGCCGTCCCGAGGCGCTGCGCCACCGCGATGAGCAGCGCGTCGCCGGTGTCGTGGCCGAAGCCGTCGTTGACCTGCTTGAACCCGTCGAGGTCGAGCAGGACGACGCTGACCGGCCCGTGCGCGTCGATGTGGCCGACCGCGGCCTGCAGGGCCTCGGTGAAGCCGCCGCGGTTGGGCAGCCCGGTGAGCGCGTCCGTGGTCGCGCGCGTCTGGGAGCGGGCGTGCGCCTCGCGCAGCTGCGCCGTGCGCTGCGCGACCTTGTCCTCGAGCGACCGCGACAGCTGGTCGTTCTGGACGGCGAGCAGCTGCTGCCGGACGACGAGCCCGGCGACCATGACGCCGCACAGCACGGTGAGGACCGTGCCGAGCCCCTCGCTCAGCCGCCCGGTGGCGACCAGCGAACCGGCGGCGAGCACCGCGGGCACGCCCGGGAGCAGCCAGCTGCTGCCCGACGTCGCCTGGTCCCGCCGCTGCCCGTGCCGGCCGGCGCCGACCCAGACGACGAGGAACCCGACGCCGCGCAGCAGGTCCGCCGGCTCGCCGACCATGGAGACGCCCTGCGCGGCCAGGACGGTGTGCAGCGCGTCCATGAACGCCGTGAGCGCCAGGCCGATCGGCACGAGCCCCTGCGGCGACCACAGCGCCGGACGGAGCCGGTCCAGCGCGACCAGCGCGACCGACCCGACGAGGACGTCGAGCACCGGCGCGGTGAGCGCCGCCGCGACCGCGAGCATGGTGGGACGGTCGGGCACCAGGTCGCCGAGCAGCCCGAGCCAGGCGACGACGAGCAGGGACGACGTGACGACCAGCCCGTCGAGCAGCATCCGCGTGCGCGGGACGACCCGCCCGGGCACGTCGGGCAGGCGCACCAGCGCCAGCACGGCCAGCGGCGGGAGCAGCAGGTGCCCGGCGCCCGCCCACGACAGCGCCGGCGCGGGCGGGGAGCCGAGCACGTCCTGGGTCGCGGTGACGACGCTGCCGGCGCTCCAGAGCAGGCACCCGGCGCCGAGCAGCCCCCAGGTCGCCGTCCACTGGTGGTCCGAGCGGGTGGCGGACAGGCAGCCCAGCCCCGCAAGCGCCGGCAGCAGCACCAGCACCACCGCGTGAACGAGGCGCAGCACGTCCTGCGGCAGGACGGCGCTGGCGACCAGCAGGACGACGACGAACGCCAGGGCGAGCCCCTCGATCGGGCCGAGCCGTGCTCCGCGGTGCGGCACGGGCTCACCTCCTCGTCTGCTGCCCCGACTGCTCGTCGACTGCTCTGCCGGCTGCGCACCGGACGTGGCGGCCGCCGCTGTGGCCGCTGCTGCGCCGGCACCGCCGGCCGCGGTGCGAGCGCCGGCGCGTCCCGGCTCCCAGTCCTTTCGGTCGCGCGGCGCGTCCCTCCAACCCCTGATCGGGCGACGGCGCCCGGGGCTGAGCCGACGCGCTCGGCGACGCGCTCCCGACGCGCCACGGGCGTTGCCGGGGCGCGCTCCTTCTCGCTAGGTTCGGCGCCCGCGCCCGGCGCCTGCGCCCGGCTCCCGCTCGAACCCGGCACCGACCCCCGCTCCGACGACAGACTCGAGGTGACCCGGCGTGGCCCTGCCGCCCCTGACCGCTGAGCAGCGGGCCGCTGCGCTGGCCAAGGCCGCCGAGGCGCGCAAGGCCCGGGCCGACCTCAAGGTCCGGCTCAAGTCGAGCGGCACGAACCTCGCCGACGTCCTTGCCAGCGGGGAGACCGACGAGGTCATCGGCAAGATGAAGGTCGTCGCGGTCCTGGAGTCGCTGCCGGGCGTGGGCAAGGTCCGCGCGCAGCAGATCATGGAGCGGCTGGAGATCTCGCCGTCCCGACGGGTGCGCGGCCTGGGGGTCAAGCAGCGTCAGGCGCTGCAGCGCGAGTTCGGGGGCAGTTGACCGCCGCAGGTCGGAGGGCACGGCTGACCGTGCTCGCCGGGCCGACCGCCGTCGGCAAGGGGAGCCTGGCGGAGCGGGTGCGCCGGCGCTGGCCGCAGGTGTGGATGTCGGTGTCGGCCACCACCCGGCCGCCGCGCCCGGGCGAGGTCGACGGCGAGCACTACCACTTCGTCAGCGAGGGCGAGTTCGACCGCATGGTCGACGACGGCGAGCTGCTCGAGTGGGCGGTCGTGCACGGTCTCTACCGCTACGGCACGCCGCGTCCGCCGGTCGACACCGCCCTCGCCGAGGGGCGCCCGGCGCTGCTCGAGATCGACCTGCAGGGGGCGCGGCAGGTGCGTGCCGTCATGCCCGAGGCCCTGTTCGTGTTCCTCGCCCCGCCGTCCTGGGAGGAGCTCGTCCGGCGGCTGGTCGGCCGAGGCACCGAGGCGCCGGAGGAGCGGGAGCGGCGCCTCGCCACCGCCCGGGTCGAGCTCGCCGCCGAGGGCGAGTTCGACGAGACGGTCGTCAACGACGACCTCGATCGTGCCGCCGACCGGCTGGTAGCGTTGATGGGGATCATCTGAGCGGCACCGCTCCCCTCCCGCAGTCCTGTCTGGAGACCTCCGTGGCCGGCACCGTCGCCAACCCGATCGGCATCACCAACCCCCCGATCGACGAGCTGCTCGCCGCGACCGACTCCAAGTACTCCCTGGTGATCTACGCCGCCAAGCGCGCCCGGCAGATCAACGCCTACTACTCGCAGCTCGGCGAGGGCCTGCTCGAGTACGTCGGCCCGCTCGTGGAGACCGGCGTCCAGGAGAAGCCGCTGTCGATCGCGCTGCGCGAGATCAACGCGGGCCTGCTCACGCACGAGCAGGTCGCCGACCCCGTCCAGTAGTCCTCTCCTCGACGGCGGCAGGACGGCGGCAGGAGTGCCCGAGCGGCCGCGCGTCGTCCTCGGCGTCGCCGGCGGCATCGCGGCGTACAAGGCCGCCGAGCTGCTGCGGCAGCTGACCGAGACCGGGCACGCCGTCCGGGTCGTGCCGACCGCCGGGGCGCTCGAGTTCGTCGGCGCGGCGACCTTCGCTGCGCTGTCCGGGCAGCCGGTGACGGCCAGCCCCTGGGACGACGTGCACGCCGTCCCGCACGTGCGGATCGGGCAGAGCGCCGACCTCGTCGTCGTCGCCCCCGCGACCGCCGACCTGCTCGCCCGGGCCGCACACGGCCTGGCCGACGACCTGCTCACCAACACGCTGCTCACCGCCCGGTGCCCGGTCGTCCTCGCCCCCGCGATGCACACCGAGATGTGGGAGCACCCGGCGACGCAGGCCAACGTCGCCCTGCTGCGCGCGCGCGGCGTGCTCGTGCTCGAGCCCGCCGTGGGGCGGCTGACCGGCAAGGACACCGGCAAGGGGCGGCTGCCCGACCCGGAGGAGATCGCCCGGGTCTGCCGACGGGTGCTGGCCCGCGGCGTGCAGCCGCCGGACCTCGTCGGGCGCACCGTCGTCGTCAGCGCCGGCGGCACCCGCGAGCACCTCGACCCGGTGCGCTTCCTCGGCAACCGCAGCAGCGGCAAGCAGGGCCACGCGCTCGCCCGCGCCGCCGTCGCC
>JALYMN010000107.1 GCA_030773675.1 Actinomycetota bacterium | reverse complement strand
CCGCTCCCGCACGGACCACGAGCGCATCAAGCGCGGACGAGCCATGGACCGGTCAGGAGCGGTCGAAGCCGTCTCCAGCAACCCAGATTGCGGACACACCGTAGTCGTGCAGCAGATCCAAGAGGTCCTCGGTCGGGCGGCTCGGTAGGAGCAGTGCTTTCGTGCTGTGGTCGACGAAGCGGCCGTGATCGAGCACCTGCCCGAGCCCGGCTCGGACGGAGCCCCGATCAGCATCAGCCTTCGCCTCGACGAGTTCGTCTGTGGGAAGGTCGAACAGGTCCGTGTACAGGCTGGTGCCGTCGGGGAGACGAATCTGCTGCCGGCAGCTGTCACGGCCGTCGGCCAACAGCCACTCGGCGTAGCGGCGGACGAAGAGCTGCCTCCCTACGCACCGCCTCCCGCGGCTCCTGTGGGCGCTGCCGCTCGTAGTTGTCGACGTCGCGAGCCTCAAGCGGCAGCGCCAGCACGTCGAAGGGCGGAGGCGGGGCGACGTCGCTCTGATCTCTGAGTACGTCGCCAACGGGGCTGAGCCGGAAGACGAGCACGTCGCGGAGGTTGCCCTCGCGGTCGGGCGCGGGCGCTGTGAAGTACGGCGGATCATCCAGTAGTTCGAATGCTCCGAGATACGTGGTCAGTGTCCCTTCGCTACGGAACAGCCGGACGGTCCTGCCTTTGCTGGCTGCGGCCAGCAGGGCGCGTTGCCACCCTGCGCCGGATTCTGCGTGCCTACCTGTCCGTCGCCGGTGTAATGGAAGGTGCCGTCCGGCTGCCAACCGTCGTACTTGTAACCGAAAACTTCACCTTGGTCGGGTTTGTGAACAGAAAGACGTTGTTCGAGGCTACTGCCGGCTCCATGCCGCCATACCAAGCACCGCCGTGGCGGGCGTGAAGCTCACGGCGAGGCAGCGTCTCACCAATCTCGACGTCCCAATCGCTCATGCTGCCCACTCTGACACGGCGAGTGAGGCGGCGTACTGCGAAGCGCCGGCGGACTGCAAGCCTCGCCCTCGACGATCGTCACGCCCTGAGCGCTCGTGGATGATCGTGGCGGAGGGGGGTGGGGCATACCACGCCCCTCTATCCGGGTCTTCGGAGATGAGCGTGGTGGCGACGCGTCGGTGAGCGCGGCCTCGGGCTGGGACGGGTCGAGGCCCTCAAGGATCAGTAGCGACCAAGCAAACTGACCTGAAAGCCTCGACGACGTGGACTGTAGTGAGGGCTGCCCGACGGCAGCTGTGATGTTCGGCGTTCCCGGGGTGCGCGTGCTGGCCGCCGAGCGCGACGCCCGCGGCGTGCGCCTGACGGTCGAGACCGAGCGCGAGGTGGACGGCTGTGCCTGCTGCGGTGTCGTCGCGGCGACGCACGGCCGGCGGCTGCAGGTGCTGCACGACGCTCCATTCGGCCACCGCCGGGTCCGGGTGCTCTGGCGCAAGCGGGTGTGGCGCTGCCGCGAGCCGGCCTGTGCGGGCGGCACGTTCACCGAGCAGCACGCGCTGGCCGCGCCTCGGGCCCGGCTGACCCGCCGGGCGGTGGTCTGGGCCGCCGACGCGCTGGCCGAGGACGACACCACGGTCGCCGCGTTGGCTCGCCGGCTGGACGTCGACTGGCACACCCTGAGGCCGAGCAGGGTGCGTCTGCTGGGCAAGGCGCAGGGCGACGGCGTGTCCAGCGATCGACTGTTGGCGCATCTGTCGGAGCTGCCCGAAGATCTGCAATCTGTAATCGTTCTGGTCAGCCTGGACGCTGACGAGGGAGTCGGCTTCCGTGACGTACGCGGTGTCGAACTGGTAGTCGCCACCCTGGACGAGCGGCCGCTAGTGGGCCGTAGTCGAAGTCTTCTTCCGGTCGGCTCTGGCGAGGATCTGGTCGGCGGTCTTGGTCCAGATGAACGGGTGGGCGCGGTCGTTCCAGCCATCGATGAACGCGCGGATGGCCGGTTGTTGAGCTCGGGAACGGATCGGAAGGTGCCGGGGTGGATGGCCTGGCGTTCGATGATGCCGAACCAGACCTCGACGAGGTTGAGCCAGCTGCCTGAGGTCGGGGTGAAGTGGACGTGCACCCGCGGGTTGGCGGCGAGCCAGTCGCGGACCTCGACGCG
>JALYMN010000106.1 GCA_030773675.1 Actinomycetota bacterium | reverse complement strand
CGGCTGGACCGGTCCGGCCCGGCCGAGCTCGGCGCGCTGGCTGCGGCGGTCGACGAGCTGGCCGAGCGGCGCCAGGCCGCCGAGACGGAGGTGGACCGCGAGGTGCGGGCGGCCAAGGCGGCCGTCGAGCAGGAGCGCAACCGGCTCGCCGCGCTCATGGCCGACCTCGACGTGGCCGTGCTCGTGTGCAGCCTGGGCGGGCGGGTCCTGCTCTACAACGCGGCGGCGCGCGCGCTCCTCCACGACGACCCCGCACTCGGCCTCGGCCGCTCGGTGTTCGGCATCGTCGACCGCGGCCTGATCACCCACGCGCTCGAGCGGGTCCGCGACGGCTCCGCGGTCGCCCCGGTGTCGACCGCGCTGCGCGAGGGGCAGCTGCTGCAGGTCCGGCTGACCGCGGTGACACATGACGAGTCCGAGCTCGCCGGCTTCGTGCTCGTGCTCGAGGACATGACCGCGCCGATGCGCGCCCGGCAGCGCCGCGACGCGCTGCTGCGCGGGCTCACCGAGACGACCCGGGCCTCGCTGGCCAGCATCCGCGCAGCCGTCGAGACGGTCCTCGACTACCAGGACATGGAGCCCGAGGAGCGCCGCCAGTTCGTCGAGATCGTCCGCGAGGAGTCGCAGCGGCTCGGCGAGCAGGTCGAGGGCTGGGTCGCCGAGGCCGGGACGCTCGGCGGCGACTGGTTCCTCACCGACATGGCCGCCGACGACCTGGTCGCCGTGCTCGCCCGCGACCTCGAGCGCGAGACCAGCCTCGCCGCCCGCACCGGCCCCTGCGCCGGACCGGTGTGGGTGCGCGTCGACAGCTCGGCGCTGGCCCGCGCCCTCGCCCACCTGGGGGAGCGGCTGCGCGCGACCTGCGGCGTGGAGGAGCTCGTCCTGTCGCTCCAGCCGACCGGCGGGCACGGCCGGCTGGAGGCGCGGTGGTCCGGGCCGGCGCCCGACCCGGAGACGTTCCGAGCCTGGCTCGACGAGCCGCCGGCGACCGGGCCCGGCGTCCCCGTGCGCGAGGTGGTCGAGCGCCACGACGCGGAGATCTGGGCGGCGGCTGACCCCGGCGGCGGCGCGCACGTCCGGCTGCTGCTCCCGCTCAGCGAGGCGGTGCCGCGCCCGGTCCAGCAGCGCAGCGACCTGCCGGGCCGGCCGGAGTACTACGACTTCGACCTGTTCGACCTGCCGGAGGAGGCCCTCGCCTGGCAGGACCGCCCGCTGTCCGAGGTGGCCTACACCGTCTTCGACACCGAGACGACCGGCTTCCACCCCGACCAGGGCGACGAGATCGTCGCGCTCGGCGCCGTCCGGGTGGTCAACGGGCGGCTGCTGCGGTCCGAGACCTTCGAGCGGCTGGTCGACCCCGGACGCCGGGTCCCGGCGGCCGCGATCGCCGTGCACGGCATCACCAACGAGATGGTGCAGGGCCAGCCCCCGCTGGAGCAGGTGCTGCCGCTGTTCGCCCGCTTCGCCGACGGCACGGTCCTGGTCGGCCACAACGTCGCCTTCGACCTCAGCTTCCTGCGCGCCCGGGAGCCGCGGACCGGCGTGCGCTTCGCGCAGCCCGTGCTCGACACCCTGCTGCTCGACGCGGCCGTGCACCCCGACCACGAGCAGCACTCGCTCGAGGCGATCGCGGCGCGGCTCGGGATTGACGTGCTCGGTCGGCACACGGCGCTCGGCGACGCGCTGCTGACCGGCGAGGTCTTCGTCCGTCTGCTCGGCCTGCTGCAGCAGCGGGGCATCACGACCGTCGGGCAGGCGCTCGCTGCGTCGCGCGAGACGTACCACGCCCGGCTCGACGCGCGCCTCTACGGAGCCTCGAGCTGAGGGTCATGGCCGCCACGACGGGAAAAAGGGGACCGTGCCGCAGCCATCCGAGGTGACCGACGTTACGCTCCGCCTGCGGTGTCCGTGGCCAATGCACATGTCCCAGCCGCGCCACGATCGTCCCGAGGAGGGTCATGAGCACGCAGTTCGAAGGGGGGCATGGCACGTACTCGCCGGCAGAGGCGAAGTACGTGGACATGCAGCAGACCCCGGACTTCCAGGACCTGCGGAAGCGCTACCGCGGCTGGGTCATCCCCGTCGCGATCGCGGCCCTGGTCTGGTACTTCATCTACGTCGCCCTGGCGGCGTACGCACCCGGCTTCATGGGCCAGAAGGTCCTGGGCAACATCAACGTCGGCCTCATCGCCGGCCTGCTCCAGTTCATCACCACGTTCGGCATCACGGCCATGTACATCCGCTTCGCCGACAAGACGCTCGACCCGGTGTCGTCGCGGATCCGTGACCGGTTCGAGGGAGGGCACCACTGATGGCTGCACCCGTCGCGGCCCCCGCGCTGGCTCAGGCCGCCAGCACGGCGGTCGGCAACCCGGCGCTCAACATCGCCATCTTCGCGGCGTTCGTCGTCGTCACGATGGCGCTGGTTCTGCGCGCCGGCAAGACCAACAAAAGCGCGTCCGACATGTACACCGGCGGCGCGGCGTTCTCGGGCCGGCAGAACGGCGTCGCCATCGCCGGCGACTACCTGTCCGCCGCGTCCTTCCTCGGCATCGCCGGGGCCATCGCGCTGACCGGCTACGACGGCTTCCTCTACAGCATCGGCTTCCTCGTCGCCTGGCTGATCGCCCTGCTGCTCGTCGCCGAGCTGCTGCGCAACACCGGGCGCTACACGATGGCCGACGTCCTGGCGTTCCGGATGCGCGAGCGCCCGGTCCGCACCGCCGCGGCGACCTCCACCCTGGTGGTGTCGTTCTTCTACCTGCTGGCCCAGATGGCCGGTGCGGGCGGTCTGGTGGCGCTGCTGCTCAACGTCACCGACCGCACCATGCAGAGCGTCGTCATCGCCGCGGTCGGCCTGCTGATGATCGTCTACGTCCTCATCGGCGGCATGAAGGGCACGACCTACGTCCAGATCATCAAGGCCGTGCTGCTCATCGCCGGCGCCGCGGTCATGTCGGTCTGGGTGCTCGCCCTCGTCGGCATGAACTTCTCGGAGCTCCTCGGCCGCGGCGCCGAGGCCGGCGCGCCGCTCGAGCCGGGCAAGAAGTACGGCGTCAGCGGGATCACCAAGCTCGACTTCATCTCGCTGTCGATGGCCCTGGTGCTCGGCACCGCCGGGCTCCCGCACATCCTCATGCGCTTCTACACGGTGCCGACGGCCAAGGAAGCCCGTCGCTCGGTGGTCTGGGCGATCTGGCTGATCGGTCTGTTCTACCTGTTCACCCTGACGCTGGGCTACGGCGCCGCGGCGTTCGTCGGTCCCAAGGTGATCACTGCGGCCCCCGGTGCGGCGAACTCGGCCGCTCCGCTGCTGGCCTTCGAGCTCGGTGGCACGGTGCTGCTCGGCGTGATCTCGGCCGTCGCCTTCGCCACGATCCTGGCGGTGGTCGCCGGACTCACGATCACGGCGTCGGCGTCGTTCGCGCACGACATCTACGCGAGCGTCATCCACAAGGGCAACCCGCCGGCCGGCGCGGAGGTCCGGGTCGCCCGCATCGCCGCGATCACGGTCGGCGTCATCGCGATCCTCGGCGGCATCGCCGCCAACGGCCAGAACATCGCGTTCCTGGTGGCGCTGGCCTTCGCCATCGCCGCCTCGGCGAACCTGCCGACCATCCTCTACTCGCTGTTCTGGAAGCGGTTCAACACCCGCGGCTGCCTCTGGAGCATCTATGGGGGTCTGGTCGTCACGATCGCTCTGATCGCGTTCTCGCCGGCCGTGTCCGGCACCCCGACGTCGATGTTCCCCGGCGCGGACTTCGACCTGTTCCCGCTGTCCAACCCGGGCATCATCTCGATCCCACTGTCCTTCCTGCTCGGCTTCCTCGGCACGGTCACGAGCAAGGAGTACAACGCGGCGAAGTACGCCGAGATGGAGGTCCGCTCGCTCACCGGTGCAGGCGCCAGCATCGAGGCGCTGCAGCACTAGCAGATCGGCACGGCGCGAGGCGCCGGCGGCGGGGCACCAGCCCGCTGCCGGCGCCTCGCCGCGTCACGGGCCTGTGGCGTCAGGGGCCTGGCGTCAGGGGCCTCTGGGTCGTCCAGCGGTGCCTGCGGCTCCTGGATCAGGAGACGAAGCGCAGGATGAACGGGTAGCGGTGCCAGGCGCCACGGGAGGCCCGCAGGGCGGCCCGCACGGCCAGCGCGGCGGCGGTGACCAGCACGACCGGCATGAGCAGCACGCCGGCCAGCACGGCCGACAGCATGGTGCAGAAGATCACCGCCAGCAGCACGGTGGTCTGGAAGTTCAGCGCCTCGATCGCCTGGTGGCAGACGTACGGCGACCGGTGCCCCTTCCACAGCACGATCACGAGCGGGAAGGCGATGCCGAACGCGAAGATGCTCAGGTGCGTCGCGGTGGCCCAGGCGCGGTCCTGGTGCGTGCCGTGCCCCGGCGGGAGCGCGCTCTGCGACGACCAGCCGGCCGGGACCCAGGCGGCGTCGTCCGCCCCCGGCACGGCCTCCGAGTCGTCCCGCACCTGACCTCCCGGCCCCTCCCCGACGTCCCGTGCTGCTGTCAGCGTAGGCCCGCGCGCCCGCCGGCGGCACCGGCTGCTGCCCGGGCCCTCAGCCGACGCCCCCCGCCTCGTCCGCCGCCTGCACGAGAGCGGGCAGCAGGTCGAGGTCGGTGCGCGCCAGGTAGTAGCCGGCGAGCATGAAGTACGCGCCCGTGCGCGACCAGTCCGCGCGCATCGCGGGCAGCTTGCGCCGGGCCAGCCAGAGGGCCGCGGCCACGTGCCGGTCCATGAGGTGGATCGGCGTCGCGAGACTGCGCTCGGCCATGCCCACCCCGGCGCCGATGCGGGCGGCGGTGAGGAACGTCTTGCGCAGGTAGGGCTCGTCCTCCTCCGTCACGCCAGTGGCGAGGCGGGGCAGGACGGCGTCGACCAGCCGGTCGGCGAGGTCGTGCGCCTCGGGCTCGAAGGCGTTGCGGGTGCCCAGCTCGTAGTAGGTCGCCCCCTCGAACGACGGACGGCCCGTCTCCGCCCGGTCCGGCCACCCGGCGCCGTCCGGGCGGGGCAGCGACAGCGGCAGGGTCGGCGGCCGCCGGCGGAACAGGCCCACGGTTTCCTCCTCAGCTCGGCCGCGCCGGAGCTGCTCACGCGCGCTGCCCAGTACGGAGACGACGCCCCGCACGCTACGTCGCGCAGCGGGTCCGGTGCGCTGCTCGGGGCCGGGCCGAGGTCCGTCGCGCTGGCTAGCGTGGCGCGGGTGACCCTGCCTCCCGGCGACATGCTGGCGCCGCTGCTGGACCTGCCCGGCGTCCCGGAGGCCGTAGCCGAGGCCCGGGCCGCCGTCGACCGCCTGCTGGCGCACCGCGTGCTGCGGCGGCGCAGCGCCGAGGTGACCGCGGAGTCCGCGCTGCGCGGCGCCCGGGCGTCGGCCCAGCTCGACGGTGCGGGCATCGAGCTGGAGCGGCTGCGCGGGCAGCTGCTCGCCGGCGGCACCGTGACCCTGCAGTCCAAGGACGACCGCGGGGCAAGGCTGGTCGAGGGGGCGGTGCGGCTGCACGCCGACCTGGGCCAGGTGCTGCCGTCCTGGCGGCACAGCCCGCGGCAGGCCCTCGCCCGCCTGCACGTCGTGGCGGCCGGGGACCTCGGCCTCGACCGCGACGCGCTCGGTCGTCCCCGGGCGCCCGCACAGCCCTACGACGACCCGCTGGGGCTCGGACCCGCGCCGGAGCCCGTCGAGGTCGCCGCCAGGCTGGACGGGCTGTCCCGGGTCGTGCTCGCCACCGAGGTGCCGGCCGTGGTCGTCGCTGCCGTGGTGCACGGCGAGCTGCTCACGCTGCGCCCGTTCGGCAGCGCCGACGGGCTCGTCGCCCGTGCCGCGGCGCGCCTGGTCCTGGTGGACCGCGGCCTCGACCCCAAGGCCGTGTCGGCGCCCGAGGTCGGCCACGCCGAGCTGCACCACGAGTACGCCGAGGCGGCGGGGCGGTACGTCGGCGGCGGCCCGGAGGGCGTGGCGACCTGGCTGCGGCACTGCTGCACCGCGGTCGCCCTGGGCGCTCGGGAGGGGACCGCAGTCTGCGAGGCGATCCTGCGGGGCGCGGCCTCGAGGGGTTGACGTCGCGACGGGGACGTCCGGCCGGTGTCCCTGGGCGACGGGACGCCGCCCCCCGGTGGGGGGCGGCGTCGCCACGCGCTCGAGGCCGGGTTACCAGGCGTGCTGTCGTCGTCGTCGTCCCGGGCGCAGTCCCCGGAGGGAGCGGGCCCGCTCGACGTGCCTGTCGCGGCTGGTCGCACGTGGGTGCCTGGCTCTCGCGCACGGACCGCCGTCGGAGGGAACCTGTCCGCCCGCGGCGGCTGTCCGTGTTCCCAGGGTCGCCCCGGGAGGGGGCGAGGTCAAGACCCTGGTGTGACCTCCTTCACACGCTGCGTGCCGGTGGTCAGCTCTGCCCTGTGTCATGGCCGTTCCGGTACGGCCGCCCCGCCGCGGGTTTGGCACGGCGCCATTCCGGACAAAGGTGCAGTGCAGCCAGTGCTGCTCCAGGACGGGACCGGCTCAACCCCCCCCGGAGCCGGACCCAGCGAGACGACCCCCGCCACCCCCCCCCGGCGGGGGTCGTCCGCTGTCCGGGACCGGTCGGGCACGCTCCTTGCACAGCCGCGCCCGTCGTCCACAGACGCGCCCCGCCGAGGTCCACGCCGGCCGACCGCCACGGACGCTCGCCTCCCGCGCCGCCGCCCGGCGGCGCCCTGCCGGAGGCCGCCGTGGACCCACTCGCGCACAGGAGCGGCCGACGCCGCCCGCTCGTCGTCACCGCCGAACCCGACCTGCTCGACGACCTGCTCCGCCTGGCCGCCGCCGCCGGTGCGGAGCTCGACGTCGCACCGGACGCCGCGGGGGCTCGGCGCTGCTGGGAAGCCGCACCGCTCGTGCTCGTCGGCGCGGACGCGGCGCCGGGCTGCGCCCGGGCCCGTCTCCCGCGACGCGGGCACGTCGTGCTGGTGGGCGACGACCTCGACGACGGGTCGGTCTGGGAGACGGCGGTGCGGGTCGGCGCCGAGCACGTCGTGTTCCTGCCGGACGCCGAGCCCTGGGTCACCGAACGCATGGCCGACGCGGCCGAGGGCGCGGGTCCGGAGGGCGTCCTCGTCGCCACGGTCGGAGGCAGAGGGGGAGCCGGGGCGACGTCGCTGTCGTGCGCGTTGGCCGTGACGGCCGCGCGGACCAGTCGGCGCACGCTGCTCGTCGACGGCGACCCGCTGGGCGGCGGGCTGGACCTGTGCTTCGGCCGTGAGCAGGATCCCGGCCTGCGCTGGCCGGAGCTCGCCCGGACCCGCGGCCGGATGAGCGCCACCGCGCTGTCGGAGGCGCTGCCCCGGGTGGATCAGCTCTCGGTCCTGTCCTGGGACCGCGGGAGCGCCGAGACCGTGCCGGCGGAGGCGGTGCAGGCTGTGCTGCACGCCGGGCTGCGCACCTGCGACCTGGTCGTCGTCGACCTGCCCCGCACGCTCGACGAGGGGTCGCGCGCGGTGCTCGACGCGGCGACGACGGTGCTGCTCGTCGTCCCGGCGGAGGTGCGTGCCGCCGCGGCGGCCTCGCGGGTCGCGGGGCTCGTCAGGCCACACTGCCGCGACCTGCGCGCGGTCGTGCGCGGCCCGGCGCCGTCCGGGCTGCAGGCCGGCGAGATCGCCCGGGCCCTCGGCGTCCCCCTGGCCGGCGAGCTGCGCCCCGAGCCGGGCCTGGAG
>JALYMN010000105.1 GCA_030773675.1 Actinomycetota bacterium | reverse complement strand
GTGCGCGCAAGCGGTTCCGCCAGGCGACCAGCCGCGCTCAGGCGGCGGGCAGGCGCACATCGAGGACGATCTCGACGCTGTCGCGCACCTTGAGGGCGCCCATGAAGGCCTTGTAGGGCTTGATGCCCCACTCGCTCTGGGTCACCGTCAGCGTGGCGGCGGCGCGGCCGTCCCCGCTGACGTCGACGTCGAAGGCACTCGGGCGCGTTGTGCCCGCCATCGTCAGGTCGCCGCGGACGGTCAACCCGCCGTCGCGGGGCTCGACCGCGCTCGAGGCGAACGTGATCGGCTTGCCGCGCAGGACCTTCTCGTCGATCGACTTGCGGATGTCGCTTCGATCCTTGTCGGTGAGCGGCTTGAGGCCGTTGCGCCCCTCGCGGACCTGGAGGGAGCTCGGATCCGCGTTCAGCTGGATCGACTGGACCACACCGTCCGGGCCGACGTCGACCGCGGCGTCCCACTTGGTGACCTCGATAACCAGGTCGTGGCCGATCTTCTGCGCCACTCCCTCGCGGTACGTCTTGACCGCGAGCATTCCTGCGTCTGGTCCGATCTGCCGAACGGCCACGGCGACGAGCGTACCGATTCGAGAGGCACCCGTCGTCGGGGCCTCGCGATCTCGTTTGAGGGAAGCTACGCCTCATGCAAGCTCTCGCCCGCAACGGTCTCGTCCGACCCCGCAACGGCAAGATCGTCGCCGGGGTCTGCGCCGGGTTGGGGCGTCGGTTCGGCGTGTCCGCGACGCTCGTCCGCGCGCTCTTCGTGCTCAGCCTCTTCCTGCCTGGGCCGCAGGTGATGGCCTACGTGGTGCTGTGGGTGCTCATGCCGAAGGAGGAGACGGGCGGCTCGCCTTGAAGTCCTCTCAGCGAGGCGGCAGCGACCAGGAGGGCATCACTAGTCCGTGTAGCGCCCCGCCGGTGGCGTAGTCGCGTCGGCGCGCGGCGAGGTACTGGGCCGGGGCCCGCCCCCACCGGCCGAGGCCGAAGTCGCGAATCGCCCGGAGCTGCGCCACGGCGAGCGCACGACCTTCGCTTCGTCGGCGAGCGTCGCTGACGGTCTGCGCGAGGTGGGCGCGCAACGCGCGGGCGAGGATGCGGCGGGGTGCGGTGGCGCGCAGGAAGCCGAGCCGATTGCGCACGCGGTAGTACTCGGCGAGCAGTCCGGGCTCCTGCCGCGCGACCGCGGAGCAGACGCACTGGACCGCCCAGCCCGCCTGGTTCAACCGCACGCCGAGCTCGACGTCGTCGTAGTAGTGGAAGTAGCGCTCGGGAGGAGCCCGGTGTCCGCGAGCGCCCCGGTCCTCACCAGCACGCACGCGCCGTCGAGCCAGGGAACTCGCCGAGTCTCCCGTCTCCGCCAGTCCTCCAGGGGCTCGTACATCCCCGCGTGGGGGTTCTGCCATGTGTGCGGCAGCAGCTCCCCGCCCGCCGAGAAGACGAGGCCCGGTCGGCTCAAGAAGCCCAGCAGCGGACCGGCGGCGCCCACGCCCGGCCCGGCCTCGAGCCGGCCGACGAGCTGCTCGAGGACATCACGCTCGAGCAGGGCCTCGCGCGTGAGGAGGAGAACGGCGTCGACGCCTCGCCGGCGCATCTCGCGCAACCCCGCGTTGAAGTTGGCGATCGCGCCTCGGTTGTGCGGCGCCACCAGGATCTCCAGGTCCGGCCTCGCGCCGCGAAGCGCCTCGACGGAGCCGTCGCCCGAGCAGTCGTCGACCACCAGGACCTGATCGGGCAGCCGCGTCTGGTCGAACAGCGCCTCGAGCGTGCGCTTCACCTCGGGCCAGAATCGGAAGTGCACGAGGACGACGCCGACGGTCACGGGCCTCGTCGTCCTGTCCCACAGCCAAGCTCACCGCCGCCTGCCGGGACGGCCGAGTCGGCCAGCGGCAAGGAGGCGCGACGTCGCGGCGATCGCGCTCGCTCGTTCCGCTTCGACACGCGCGGCATCTTGACCCAATCGCGGACCTTCACGCCGGCACCACCACTGCGCGTCGATGCGGGCGTGGGCGTAAGCTCGCGGTCGAGCGGGCGCGGCTGCCTGCTCGACCAGTGGATTC
>JALYMN010000104.1 GCA_030773675.1 Actinomycetota bacterium | reverse complement strand
ACCTCGTCCTGCGGCGTGTCGACAGCCCGACCGGCAAGATCGTCTGGTTCGAGGTCCTCGCCCATCCCGGACCGGCAGCCCCTAGCCCCACACCGGGCAGGGGGCTGATGCAAGGGATGCATGCTCCAGAGCGTCTCCCCCTCGGTCTGCCTCGGGCTGACGCTCGGCGCCGAAGGTCAGTTGCGAGGCCGCTACTCCTCCGCGCTCGCCCTGCGCCCTCGGCAGCAGGTGCGTGGCCGACGGCGGTCTGCACGATGTCCTCCGCCGCGACCGTCAGGACCGACGCGAGGCAGACTTGTCTGCCATGGGCACGACGACCAAGCAGCCGAAGGTCCGCGCCCCGGAGCTGTCCGGCGCCGGCGGCTGGCTCAACACCGGCGGCGTCCCGCTCACCCTCGCCGACCTGCGCGGCCGCATCGTGCTGCTCGACTTCTGGACGTCCTGCTGCGTGAACTGCCTCCACGTCCTGGACGAGCTGCGCCCGCTCGAGCAGCGCTTCGCCGACGTCCTCGTCGTGGTCGGCGTGCACTCGCCGAAGTTCGCGCACGAGGCCGACCACGGGGCCGTCGTGGCCGCGGTGCAGCGCTACGAGGTGCACCACCCGGTGCTCGACGACCCGGAGTTGCGCACCTGGTCGCAGTACGCCGTGCGGGCCTGGCCGACCCTGTGCGTCGTCGACCCCGAGGGCTACCTGGTGCACGTCGCGAGCGGCGAGGGCCACGCGGAGGGCCTGACCCGCGTGGTCGAGGAGCTCGTCGCGGTGCACGAGGTCAGGGGCACGCTGCGCCGGGGCGACCGACCCTACGTACCGCCGCCGGCGCCCGACACCGCGCTGCTGTTCCCCGGCAAGGCGCTGCGGCTGCCGGACGGCGACCTTCTCGTCACCGACACGGCGCACCACAGCCTGGTCCGCACGAGTCCGGACGGCGAGCGCGTGCTGCGCCGGTACGGCACGGGCGTGCGCGGCCTCGCCGACGGGCCCGAGCCGCGCTTCGCCGAGCCGCAGGGGCTGTGCCTGCTGGCCGACGGCGGGACGGACGGGACGGTGCTCGTCGCCGACACCGGCAACCACTGCCTGCGCACGCTGGACCTCGACACCGGCGAGGTCCGGACGGTCGCGGGCACCGGGAAGCAGTGGCGCCCGGGCGACCCGTCGTCGGGACCGGCCCGGGCGGTCCGCCTGTCCACGCCCTGGGACGTCTGCCCGTACGACGGCCGCGTCGTGGTCGCCATGGCCGGGACGCACCAGCTGTGGGAGTACGACGGCGCCGAGGTGCGGGTGCTGGCCGGCACGACCGGCGAGGGGCTCCGCGACGGCGACGCGCGCGCGGCCTACCTCGCGCAGCCGAGCGGGCTGGCCGCCGGGCCGGACCGGCTGTGGTTCGTCGACGCCGAGACCTCCGCCCTGCGCTGGTACCGCGACGGCCGGGTCGGCACCGCCGTCGGCACCGGCCTGTTCGACTTCGGTCACCGCGACGGCCCCGCGCGCGACGCCCTGCTGCAGCACCCGCTCGGCCTCGCGGTCCTGCCCGACGGCAGCATCGCGGTCTGCGACACCTACAACGACGCGGTGCGCCGGTACGACCCGGTCGCCGACGAGGTCACCACCCTCGCGACCGGTGTGCCGGAGCCGAGCGACGCCGTGCTCGTCGACGGCGATCTCGTCGTCGTGGCGAGCGCCGCGCACCGGCTGGAGCGCCCGGTCGCGCCGGGAGTGATGCGCCGAGTGCAGGGCGAGGCGCAGCGCACGGCCCGGCCGGTCGGCGACCTCGCGCCCGGCCCGGTCGACCTGGAGGTCGTGTTCGCGCCGCCCGCGGGACAGCACCTCGACGAGCGGTACGCGCCCGCGACCCGGCTCGTCGTCACGGCCACGCCAGAGGCGCTGCTGACCGAGGGGGCCGGGTCCGGCACCGGACTGACCCGCCGGCTCGTCCTGAACGGCGACGTCGGCGGCGGGGTGCTGCACGTGGCGGCGACCGCCGCGTCCTGCGACGACGAGGGCGAGCACCCGGCCTGCCACGTCACCCAGCAGGACTGGGGCATCCCGCTGCGGCTCGTCGTGGGCGCACCCTCGCGGCTCGGTCTGGTGCTGCGCGGCCTGGACGCCTGATCGGTCTGGACCACTTGTCACTGGTTCGGAGGACCGGACGGTCGCTGCGGACGTGGTCCTTCTTGACCAGCCCAAAAGGGCCGTGCTCTCCTCCTCGCGCCCCGGCAAACGCCCGGCGGACGACCGGCCGGAGACCCCGGCCGACGAGGAGGTTCCGTGCTCGACCGCATCCTGCGAGCCGCCGCGCTCACCGGCGTCGGCGCCGTGCTCGCCGTCAGCTCCGCGACCGGTGCGGTGGCGCACCAGGCGCTCGAGGACGACGGCGTCATCGACAGCGGCAAGGAGACCCACGCTCACGACCTGCAGCACGGAGCGGACACGGGCCACCTGCCCGCGGTCGCGCCGTCGGGCGGCCTGCAGCTGCTGTCGAAGACTGCGCTGAAGAACGTCGTCCCGGGCAAGATCGCCGATGTCGGCGTCCTCGACAACACCGCCTACCTGGCGGCCTGGGGCGGCGAGACCTGCACGTACAACGGCGTCCACGTCGTCGACATCACCAGCCTGACCTCGCCGAAGGAGGTCGCCTTCATCCCGTCGAAGGAGGGCAGCTACGCCGGCGAGGGCGTGCAGGCGCTGTCGCTGTCGACCTCCTCGTTCAAGGGCGACGTCCTCGTCACCAACAACGAGCAGTGCAAGCCCGGTGTGGGCTTCGGCGGCATGAACATCTACGACGTCACGAACCCGGCGCACCCGACGCCGTTGGCCGTGGGCATCGGCGACGACCAGATGCAGCCCGGCGAGGGCAAGAAGGACGCGCACGAGACCCACAGCGTGTTCGCCTGGCAGGCCGGCAGCAAGGCGTACGCCGTCATGGTCGACAACGAGGAGGCCCTCGACGTCGACATCCTCGACATCACCAACCCAAAGCAGCCGACGTTCCTCGCCGAGCACGACCTCGCCGCCGCGTTCCCGCAGATCCTGCAGCCCGGCAAGGACCTCGACGAGGTCTTCCTCCACGACATGGTCGTGAAGGAGATCGCCGGGCGCCAGATCATGCTGCTGTCCTACTGGGACGCCGGCTACGTCAAGCTCGACGTGACCAACCCCGCCAAGCCGACCTACGTCGCGGACAGCGACTTCGCGCCCCTCGACCCGGAGGCGGCCGAGAGCGGGCTGAGCGTCCCGCCGGAGGGCAACGCCCATCAGGCCGAGTTCACCGCCGACAACAAGTACGTGCTGGCCGCCGACGAGGACTTCGCGCCCTTCGCGCTCACGGGCAGGAACACGACCGACGGCACGCCGTTCGTCTCATCCCAGGGCAGTGACACGCCGAAGCTGGCGACCGGTCAGACGATCACTGGCCAGACGGTCTACGTGGGCCGGGCCTGCGCCACGGACACCGCCGTACCGAAGGGCAACGGCCGCCAGATCGCGGTGATCGAGCGCGGCGTGTGCACCTTCACCGAGAAGGTCACCAGCGTGACGAACGCCGGCGGCTACACGGCGGCGGTCGTCTTCAACCGGCAGGGCACCGACGGGTGCGAGGCCTCGCTGTCGATGAGTGTCGCCGGCAGCATCCCGACTTTCGGCGTGGCGCCGCGCTCACAGGGCTTCGCCCTGTTCGACCAGCCCTACGACCCCGCCGCCTGCCTGACGGGCTCGACGTCGGCCACGTCGTCGATCCAGATCGGCAAGACCGGGGACGACCTGGCCTTCTCGTCGTACTTCGACGGCTGGGGCTACGTGCACCTCTACGCCAACGGCAGCGAGAAGCTGACCGAGCTCGACACCTACGCCATCCCGGAGGCGCACGACCCCACGAAGGCCGACGGCTTCGGTGACCTGTCGGTGCACGAGGTCGCGACCTCGGCCAAGAAGGCGTCGGTCGCCTACGTCTCCTACTACGCCGGCGGCCTGCGCGTCGTCGACGTCTCCTCCGGAGAGATCGTGGAGAAGGCCGCGCACATCGACGCCGGTGGCAACAACTTCTGGGGCGTCGAGACGTTCATGAAGGACGGCAAGGAGTACGTGGCGGCGTCCGACCGCGACCTCGGCCTGTACCTCTACGAGTACGCGCCGGTGAACAGCACCGCGACCAAGAGCCGCAAGCCGTAGTCGCGGCCCCTCGCACGACGGAGGCCCGGTCCCTCGGGGACCGGGTCTCCGTGTATGCGCGGAGCGGCTAGTAGACGTCGCGGTCGCGGACGACGCGCTCCTCCGTGACGCTGGTGCCCGTGCGGTTGAGCACCAGCATGGTCAGCAGCAGTCCGAGGGCGCCGCAGAACATGAGGATGTAGCCGACGACGGTGATGTCGAGGCCGCTGATGTCGGCGTTGACGGCGAAGGCGAGGATCGCGCCCAGCGCGAGCAGGAAGATGCTGACGCCGATGCCCATGGGTTGTCCCTCCCGAGGATTTCCGCCGGGAACCGGCGGACTCTTCTGCAGCACTACCCGGGCCCGCGACCGCGTCAACGCACGTCGCCCGACCTTCACCGTCCCGGGTGAGCGCGACCGGCCCGGGTACCAGCTCACACTGATCGCCGCCGAAGTCGTCGAGGACCTCGCCGCTCGGGAACCCCAGCACGACTTCGCCAGCGCGGGAGTGGCGCCCGCCGGGGGCTCGCGACAGGTCGTCCCGCGGCTCAGCGAGCTCGGGTCGGCGCCGCGCACAGCGCCTGCCCACGTGCCCCGCCGGACGAGGCAGCCACGTCTCGTCAAGGCCCTGCGCGGCAGCGTGAGGCTCGTCTGCTGTCGTCTGCTGTCGTCGCGGTGGAGGGTGCTGGACGGCGCGTCCTGGCGTCGTTCGCACGCAGGAGACATGAGTCGAGGTGTAGCAAGTCTGTCGCGGGGGAACGCTCGGAGCGCAGACACCGCCCGACCCCCGGGGAGGAGGACGAGATGCTGATGCGCTTCGACCCGTTCCGTGAGCTGGACCAGGTCACCCAGGAGCTGTTCCGGCAGACGTCTCGCAGCGGTGCGGCGATGGACGCCTACCGGCACGGCGAGGAGTTCGTCGTCCACTTCGACCTGCCCGGCGTCGACCCGTCGTCCATCGACCTGACGGTGGAGAAGAACGTCCTCACGCTGACCGCCAGCCGCGGGCAGAGCTACGGCGAGGGCGACGAGGTCCTGGTCGCCGAGCGGCCGCAGGGCGAGTTCCGCCGCCAGCTGTTCCTGGGCGAACAGCTCGACACCGACGCCATCGCCGCGGACTACGACCGCGGCGTCCTGACCCTCAGGCTGCCGGTCGCCGAGCAGGCCAAGCCGCGCAAGGTCGAGATCGCTGCGAGCGGCTCGCGCAAGCAGCTGTCGACCTCGGCCGGCTGATCCGGACCCCCGGCGCGGGGGCCGGTGGCCGGGCGGTCAGGACGCCCGGCAACCCCTCCGCGGTCCTCCGGCGCCCCCGCCGCCGGGTCACGGCACGGCGCCCGTCGTCCGGGCGGACGCCGTGCCCGCAGCGCTGTCCCGACCCCCCGGCTGTGCCCGTGCAGGAGACGTCCTGAAGGTCCCCGTCCCGCGCCGCCGCGACGACGCGGCCGCGCACCCCCGCCGACCGTCGCCGGGACTGCTCGGCGACCTGCCCTCCGACCTCACCCGCCTCGTCGAGGACGTCGACGGCGTGTTCCGCACGCTGGACCGGGCGGCCCGCGACGTCGTGCCGCTGGCCGACCTCGAGGAGCGCGACGACCGCTACGTCCTCGACGTCGAGTTCCCCGGCGTCCAGCGCGACGACGTGCAGGTCGAGATCACCGGCGGACGCCTCGTCGTCACTGGCGAGCGTCGCGAGCGCGAGCGCCGCGTGGTGTTCCGCTCACGCACCCGCACGACCGGCCGCCTCCGGCTGGAGGTCGCGCTGCCCGCCGAGGTCGAGGGCGACGCCGTGACCGCCTCGCTGGACGCCGGCGTGCTCACCGTCGTGGTGCCCAAGGCCCCGGGCGCCCGCCGCCGTCGCATCCCCGTCGGCCGGGGAGGGGAGTGAGGCCGAGGTGCGCGTCGACCGGCCCGAGCAGGCCGGGCCCGCCCGCTGCGTCGTGCTCCGGCTGGGTCCGCCCGCGGCGCAGACCTTCCCCGTCCGCCTCGCCGACCTGCTCGACCGGGCCGGGCTGCGGTACGGCGACGCCGTGACCGTCGACGTCGCGCGCGCCGACCTCGCGCCGACCGAGCTCGGGCTTCTGCTGGGTGCCCTGTGGCGCCGGGTCGGGCCGCGCGGCCAGGTCGTCCTTGCGGGGGCGTCTGAGGCGGCGTCGCGGGGGTGGGACAGGCTGGGGCTGACGCCCGAGCGCGTCCGGTCGCTCGTGTTCGGGGCCGCCCCGGCCGCGGACCCCGTCCCGGTGCCGACGCAGCGCGCGTCCGGCCGGGAGCAGGGCCGAGCCCTGTGGCGCCGCGACCGCGGCCCGCTGACGGAGCCCTCCCTCCTGGCTCACCACAGGTCGCCGTCGCGCCAGTCGCAGGTCAGCGTCCCGGCCAGGTGCAGCGGTGCCGACAGCGGGAGCACGTGGACGCCGTCGTCGTCGTCCGCGGTGCGCACCACGCCGTCCGGGGTGAGCGCCCAGGTGGTCCCGGCCCAGGGCCGCCACCCGCGGCTGCGGTAGAACCGCGCGCCCTCGTCCGTCGCGCCGAGCGCGGCCAGCTCGTACGCGCCCCGGGCCAGCCGCTCCAGCGCAGTCATCAGCGCCGCGCCGTGCCCGCGGCGGCGGACGTCGGCCCGCACCCCCACGCCCTCGAGGTAGCCGGTGCGCAGCGCCCGGCCGCAGTGCAGCAGCCGTCGCTGCACCAGCGCCGCGTGCCCGACCAGGATGTCTCCGTCGTACGCGAGGGCGTGCACCCCGCCGAGGCAGTGCTCCCAGTCGGCGTCGGTCAACTCGCCCTCGAACACGTGCTGAAGCAGGTTCTCGGCGGCGGCGAGCACTGCCGGCTCCAGCTGCCCGGTGTGCGCCACAACGACGTCGCCCATGCGCCGATCCTCGCTCTCCGGACCCGGTCGCGCGGCGGCCTGTCGCGCGAGGGCGCGCCGGTCCGGCCGCCTGGGCCGGGCCGGGAACCGGGTTAGCGTGGCGCGTGCCCGTCACGCCTCTGCGGCCTGCCGACCCCGGAGCGGTCGGGCCGTACCGGCTGCTCGGCCGCCTGGGGCAGGGCGGCACGGGCACCGTCTACCTGGGGGTGGCGCCCGACGAGCGGGCGGTCGCGGTCAAGGTCCTGCGCGAGGAGATCCGCGACCGCGGGGCGCGGCGCCGGTTCGCGCGCGAGCTCGACGCGCTGCGCCGGGTGTCCGGTCCGCACCTCGTCGACGTCCTGGACGGCGACGCGGACGGCGAGCCGCCCTACCTCGTGACCCGCTTCGTGCCCGGGCAGCGGCTCGACGAGGTCGTCGCACGCAGCGGGCCACTGGACCCCGACGCGCTGCACCGGCTCGCCCGGGGCGTCGCCGACGCGCTGGCCACCCTGCACGCCGCCGGGCTGGTCCACCGCGACCTCACTCCCGGCAACGTCCTGCTCCTCGACGGGCAGCCGCACGTCATCGACCTCGGCCTGGCCGTCGCCGCCGACGTGACCGCGCTGACCGCTTCCGGGCTCGTCGTCGGCACGCCGGGCTACCTCGCGCCCGAGCAGGTGCTCGGCGCCGCGCCGACGCCCGCGGTCGACGTCCACGCGTGGGGGGCGACGATTGCGCTCGCCGCGACCGGACGTCCGCCCTACGGCACCGGCCGCGCGGACGCCGTGCTCTACCGCATCGTGCACGGGCAGCCGGACCTCGACGCGGTGCCCGAGCCGCTGGCGACGCTCGTCCGCGCCGCGATGCACTCCGAGCCCGAGGGACGCCCCACCGCCGCAGCGCTGCTGGCCCGCCTCGGCGGGCCGTCGACCGCGGCCCCGGTCACGGTGCGGCTGCCGCACGACGTGGCACCGGAGGACATCGCCGGGCTGCAGCCGACCGCCGACCCGGACGCCACGCAGGTGGTCCCGGCCGACCTCGTGCGGCAGCTGCGCGCCCTCGCCGACGAGCCGGCGACCGACCGGCTGCTCGTCGGGACGCCGTCCGGACCGCAGCCGCTCCCGCCCGCACCGACCCGCCGGCTGGGTCCGTTCCCGCTGCCCCCTGCCGGTGAGGGGGGTCCGGACGGCCCGCCGACCGACCGGTACGACGGCGGCGGTCACGACCGGTACGACGACGTCGACGACCGCTACGACGACGAGGACGAGTTCGACGGCGGCGACGACCGCGACGACCGCCTCGACCTCGACCTCGACCGCGCCCCGGCTCCGGACGAGACCACGTCGCCGACCCGCCGCGCCCAGGCACTGGTCACCGGGGCGTCGGCGCTGCTGGTGCTGGCGGCCCTCACCCTGGTCGCGCCGGTGCTCGGCGCGCTCGTGGCACTGACCCTGCTGGCCGTGCTGCGCACGCTGGTCCGCAGCAGCCAGCGGCTGCGCACCCGCCGGGAGCGGCGCGGCGAGCGCCGGCGCGACGCCCTGCTCGTCGTCGTGGGCAGCCCGTGGCACCTGCTGCGCGGGGTGCTCGACGCCGTGCTCGCCGTCCCCTTCGTGGCGGTCCTCACCGCGCTGCCGGCCGGCGCGGTGTGGCTCGCCGACCCCTTCGTCGACGGTCTGGAGCGCGTCGAGCTGACAGCGGCGACCGCCGTCGTCGTCGGGACGGCGACCGCGCTGGGGCTGCCCGCCCAAAGCCGGTCACGGCGGATGCTGCGCAGGGCCCTCGTCGCCGGAACACCCGGCACCGCCAGCGCGCTCACCGTGCTGGCGGTGCTGGCCGGCGTCGCGCTGCTGCTGCTCTCGGTCGCCGAGGGCTCGTCGCCGTCGCTCTGGCCGCTGGCCGTCTGAGGACCGGAGGGTCAGCGCGGCGCCGCGCGCTCCCGCTTGCGGCGGTACAGCTCGGCGTCCGCCCGTTCGAGCAACTGCTGCAGCGACTCGCCCTCGCGCAGCTGGGCCAGCCCGGTGGTGACGCCGACCTCGGGCGGGGTGGCGTCGACGACGCGCTGCAGGCCGTGGGCGGCCGTGCCGGCGTCGGTGTCCGGCAGGAGCAGCGCGAACTCGTCGCCGCCGGTCCGGGCAAGCACGTCGGCGTGCCGGACGACCGCCGACCAGCTGACCGCCGTCCGCACCAGCAGGGCGTCGCCCGCCGGGTGCCCCAGCCGGTCGTTGTAGGCCTTGAACAGGTCGAGGTCGAGCACGGCGAGGCTGAGCGGGGCGCCGGTGCGCCGGGCCCGGTCGACCTCGTGCTCCAGCGCCGTCCAGAAGCCCCGGCGGTTGCGCAGCCCGGTCAGCGAGTCCGTCGTCGCCGCGGCCGCCAGCTGCCGCTGCAGCGACAGCCGCTCGGTCACCATCGCGGCCTCCGACGACAGCAGCGCGAGCAGCTGCCGGTCGACCGGGGGCGCCGCCGCTCCCACCTCCGCCCAGCCGAGCACGAGGACGCCGAGCAGCCGGCCGTCGCGGCGGACCGCCTCGAGGGCGGCGATGCGCATCCCTGTATATTTAATTTTTTTCATGCCCGACG
>JALYMN010000103.1 GCA_030773675.1 Actinomycetota bacterium | reverse complement strand
CCGCTGCGCGCCGGGCAGCTGGGCCGCGACCTCGCCGAGCGCGACACCGGCGGCGCGAACCTCCCCGGTGGAGTCCTCGAGGTCGGCCGCCGCCTGCGCCACCCGCTGCCGGGCCTGCGCCGGCGTCTCCTGCGCAACGGCGACCGGAGCGGGCAGCGGCGCCAGCCCCAGCGCGCACAGGCAGGCGGCGGCGCCGAGCCGTCGTACGCGCACGGGCGGGCCCTCCCGATCGACCGGTCGGCGGGCAGAGTGGCACGCGTGGGCCGCTCCGCCCGGTTTCACACGCGGAGGTGCCGGCGCAATGTCACGAGGCTGGCGAGCGACGCGAGCGCGACACCGGTGACCAGCAGCACCGGCACGACCGCGAGCACCGCGTCCCACCCGACGAATCGGGTGAGCGTGAACACCGGCTTGAGCTGCTGGTCGATGAAGAACCGCTTGATGCCGGCGAGGACCCCGCTGGCCAGGAACCCGCCGACGAGACCGGCGAGCGCGCCCTCCAGCAGGAACGGCAGCTGGATGTAGAACTTGCTCGCGCCCACGAGCCGCATGATGCCGATCTCCCGGCGCCGGCTGTACGCCGCGACCCGGATGGTGTTGCCGATGAGCAGGGTGGCGGCGATGAGCTGCACGCCCGCGATGAACAGCGCCGCGGCCTGCAGCCCGTTGAGCACACGGAAGAAGCGGTCGAGCAGCTGCTTCTGGTCCTGCACGTCCTCCACGCCCGGGCGGTCGCGGAACTCCTGGGCGACCACCTCGAACCGGGTCGCGTCGTCGAGCTTGACGCGGAACGACTCCGGCAGCGCGTCGGGGCTGACGTTGGCGACGAGGTCCGGCGAGTCCTCGAACTGCTCGCGGAACCGCTCGAAGGCCTCCTCCTTGGACTCGTAGAACACCTGCGCGACCTCGGGCATCGCCTCGAGGTCGGCGAGGATCTGCGCGCGCTCCTGCTCGGTCACCGCGCGCCCGGCGCAGGTGGGGGCGGTGCTGCGCTCGCCGCAGAGGAAGACGGAGACCTCGACCCGGTCGTACCAGTAGTCCTTCATCGTGTCGACCTGCGAGCGGATGAGCAGGCCGGCGCCGAACAGCGACAGGCTGATCGCCACGGTCACCACCACCGCGACCGTCATGGTCAGGTTGCGGCGCAGACCGATGCCGATCTCGCTGAGGACGAACGAGGCGCGCACGGAGAGTCCTTCGGCTGGTCCGGGGCGCCGCTGAGGCGTTCCCGGCGGTCGGGAGTCGGGCGTCGTCCGGGCGCCGGGCGACGCAGGGATCAGGAGCCGGAGCCGTAGACGCCGCGCTGCTGGTCGCGGACGACCCGCCCGTCGGCGAGCTCGACGACCCGGCGGCGCATCGAGTCGACGATGGCCGAGTCGTGCGTCGCCATGATCACCGTGGTGCCGGTGCGGTTGATCCGGTCCAGCAGCTTCATGATGCCGACGCTCGTCTGCGGGTCGAGGTTCCCGGTCGGCTCGTCGGCCAGCACGATCGCCGGCCGGTTGACGAACGCGCGGGCCATCGCCACCCGCTGCTGCTCACCGCCGGACAGTTCGTCGGGCCACCGGTCGCCCTTGCCGGCGAGCCCGACGAGCTCGAGCGTCTCGGGCACCAGCTGGGCGATGATGCCGCGCGGCTTGCCGATCACCTCGAGCGCGAAGGCGACGTTCTCGCTGACGGTCTTGTTGGGCAGCAGCCGGAAGTCCTGGAACACCACGCCGATCGAGCGGCGCAGCGCCGGCACCTTGCGTCGCGGCAGCCGGGCCAGGTCGCTGCCGGCGACGTGCACGCGCCCGGACGTCGGCAGCTCCTCGCGCAGCAGCAGCCGGAGCAACGTTGACTTGCCCGATCCGCTGGACCCGACGAGGAAGACGAACTCGCCCCGCTCGACCGTCACGTCGACGTCGTCGAGGGCGGGACGCGTGCTGGTCGGGAACGTCTTCGTGACGTGCTCGAGCCGGATCACGGGCACACACTCTAGGTCGGTCGCGTTGCAGAAGGTGCGGGCCGCGCCGGAGCGGGCACGAACAGTCGCGGACAGTGACGGCGGGACGGGAGAGGCTGATGAGCGAGGACCTGGTCTGCGCCGCCTGCAACGGCCGGGTGGCCGAGGGCCGCTGCCCGACCTGCCGGTCCAGCCGCGAGCTGCTGCGTCCGGGCCCCCTGCCGGCCGGGCCGGTGCTGCTCGCCGCGCTCGTCGTCCTGCTGCTCGTCGTCGTCCTGGCCTGACGCGCGTCGCGCCGGGTCAGCCCGCCTCGGCGGCGCTCGTCCGGGCGTCAGATCGCGTGATCATGCGCGTACGGCGGCGGAACGGCACCCCCAGCAGCCGTACCTGCATGATCACGGCACCGTGGCTGCGTCAGCTCGCCTCGGCGGCGCTCGTCCGCCGCCAGCGGATGGCCGCCTCGACGAAGTCGTCGATCTCTCCGTCCAGCACCGGTCCGGTCGCGCCGGTTTCGACGCCCGTCCGCAGGTCCTTGACCATCTGGTACGGGTGCAGCACGTAGTTGCGGATCTGCGAGCCGAAGGCGACGTCGGCGCGCGCCCCGCGGATCGCGTCCATCTGCGCCGCCTCCTCCTCGCGCTTGCGCTCGAGCAGCTTGGTCTGCAGCACCATCATGGCCGCGGCGCGGTTCTGGATCTGCGACCGCTCGTTCTGACAGCTCACGACGATGTTCGTCGGCAGGTGGGTGATCCGCACGGCCGAGTCGGTTGTGTTGACGCCCTGCCCGCCGGGGCCGCTGGAGCGGAAGACATCGACCCGGATCTCCTTCTCCTCGACGTCGACCGCGTCGGCGGTGTCGACGACCGGCGTGACGTCGATCATCGCGAAGCTGGTCTGCCGCCGGGCCTGGTTGTCGAACGGCGAGATGCGCACGAGCCGGTGCACGCCGTGCTCGCCGGCGAGAGTCCCGTAGGCGTAGGGCACCTTGACCTGGAAGACAACGCTCTTGACGCCGGCCTCCTCGGCCTCTTGCCACTCGTGGACGTCGAGCGGGTAGCCGTGCCGCTCCGCCCAGCGGTAGTACATGCGCCAGAGCATCAGCGCCCAGTCCTGGCTGTCGACGCCGCCGGCGCCGGGCGTGATCTGCACGAGCGCCTCCCGCTGGTCGTACTCCCCGGACAGCAGCGTGCGCACCTCGAACGACCCGATCTCCTTGCGCAGCGCGGCGAGCTCCGCCTCGGCCTCGGCGGCGGTGCCCTCGTCGCCCTCCTCGGCGGCCATCTCGAACAGCACGCCGAGGTCGTCGAGCCGCTGCCGGTACGACGACAACCGGTCGAGGTCGGCCTGCACGACCGACATGCGGCCCGTGATCTTCTGCGCCTTCTCCGGGTCGTCCCACAGTCCCGGCAGCCCGGCCTGCTCCTCGAGGTCGCGCAGCTCGACCCGGAGCGCGTCGACGTCGAGCACCTTCTCGATGCTCGTCAGCGTCGCGTCGAGGGCGGCGAGGTCGTCAGTTCGGTCGGCGGGCACGGTCGTCCAGCCTAGAGGCGCCGCAGCACAGCAGTCGTGCACGCACGGTCGTCAGGAGTAACCAGCCGGCGACGCGCACCGGACCATGTCTGCCGGACGTGTTCCGCTCATCCTGGGCCGCGGTCCTGTGCCGCGTGGCGCGGGCCGCCATGCTGCGCAACGCCGGCACCGGAGCGCACCGCCCGCCCAGAGGCACGCTCGGCCAGCCGACGACCGGGACGACGGCGCGGGACGTGCGCTCGTCGTCGGCAATGCGCGACTCGGGAGCAGCCATGTCCAACGTCCACTCAAGAACAACGCACTGCTGGTGGGCGCGCTCTGCGCCGTGGCGGTGCCACTCGCCGCCCCGGCGGCCAGGGCCGACACCACGACGACCACGCCGCTGGACGTGTCGTTCTCCGGCACCTTCAGCCTCGACTTCACGCAGGCACCTCCTCTGCTGAAGTTCAGCGGCAGCGGTACGGGAATCACCGTCGGCTCGGCGTCGGTCGTCGGCCAGGCCCGGCTCGGCGAGGCCGACGACAACGGATGCAGCCCGCTCGTCGAGGACGCGGTCACTATCACCGCAGCGGACGGCAGCAGGCTCCGTCCGGTCAACGACGCGCTGGACTGCATCAGCCGGCACCCACATCTCCGGCAGCGGCACCTTCGAGGTCGTCGGCGGGAAGGGTCGCTTCACCAACGCCACCGGCAGCGGCACGGTGCGCAACTTCGCCGTCATCACGGGCGGAGCAGCAGACGGCAGTGCCGTCAGCGGCACCTTCAGCACCCTCACGTTCCAGGGCCTGGTCACGCAATCTGCAATGCCGACGGACTGACTGCGCGCGCCGCTCGCGGAGGCACCGCTGCCGCCGTCCGTGGCCGTCCGGCGCGGCCTCCTCGCTCACGCTGGGCCTCGCTCACCCCGCCAGGACGGGGGACGTGGCACGAGCGACCGCGCGGACCGTCACCCGCCGTACGCCGAGGTGGCGGCCGAACGGCAGCGGCACGGACCGCTCGGCGCGCACGACGACGGTGACGCCGTCCGGCGTGTGCCCGCGCAGCAGGGTGCGCGGCTGCACCTGGACGGCGTAGTCGCGCACCGCGTCCTGGACCTGCTCCGGGTCGAGCGGTACCCGCGCGCCGAGCCCCCGGTCGTAGAGCACGTCCTCGTCGAGGCGCTGCGCGGCCGCGACCGCCGCGCCGTCCGCCGCGCTCGCGACGCCGCGCTGAGCGAGGAGCACGACACTGACGTCGGCCACCAGCACAGCGAGCGCCGCCAGCACGCCGGCCAGCCCGATCACCAGCAGCAGAACGCTGCCGTCGTCGCCGCACGGCCCGGCGCCGCGCGTCCGGACAGCGGCCGCGTGCGGCACCTGTGGGGTCACCCCGGCTTCGACGCCCGCGCCCGCGCCGTCCTCGCGCCGTCGGACAGCCGCCCGCACGCCGCGACCGCCGCGTTCGGCTGCGGCGCCAGCAGCCGTCTCCGCCGACACGCGCCACGCGGCGACCAGGGCAACGTCGGGCGGCGAGGCCAGGCCCCGCCCCTCACGCCCTTGCCCCTCGAGCCCTTGCCCCTCGAGGACCCAGTCGGAGGGGGCAGCCTCGGACAGGCCGGTCACCGGCCGTGCCCTCGCTCCTGCGCCTCTGCAGGCCTTGGTGAGGGCAGCGTCGGACGTGTCCGGTGACGACCGCGCCCTCGCCCCTGCGGCTCCGCAGACCGAAGTGGTGCGGGCAGCGTCGGGCGGTCGGGTCACGGCCGTTCCGCTGACGCCGTCGCCTGCTCGGCGAACCGGTCCCTCACCGCGACGAACCGGCCGGAGACGGAGAGCCCGCCGCGGTCAGCCGGCAGCAGAGCCCCGAGCCCGCGCAGCCGGACGAGTGCGCGGACCTGCACGGTGACAGCCGCACCCGGGTCCGGGCAGGCGAGCCCCTGCACAGGCACCGACGCCACGCCCTGGTCGGCGAGCGCCAGGTCCGCGGCGTGCTGGGCCCGCGACGCGTCGCAGCCCGACGTCACGTACGTCCGGCCCGCTTGCCGCGCGGCCTCGGTGACGGCGAACGAGGCGCGCTGGACGTCGAACAGGCCGATCATCAGGTAGGTGATCGGCACCATGAGCAGCACCGCCAGGTACACGAACTCGACCACCGCCGTGCCGCCCTCCGGGTCGACCGCACGCGCACACGTGCTCCCCCCGCTCACCGCGCCTCCTCCAGCGCGTGCGCGTCGACGGTGAGCCGGACCGGCGCACCCGGGAGGAAGGCCAGCGGCAGCGGGGCGCTGATCCGTACCCGGACGACGTCGCCCAGCTCTGGCGAGATGCGGGCCCGGGCCGCGTACCCGGGCGTGAACGCGGTGGCCACGGCGGCACGGGTCCGCGCCTCGACCGCGCCGGGGTCGGAGACGTCAGCGTTCGCGCCGTAGCGAGCGCCCTCGGCGGCGACCGACACGAGCACGGTGCGGGCGTGCAGAGCGAGCCCGACCTGAAAGACGACGGCGAACAACGCGACGACGAGCACCGAGACGAGCACGAAGTCGACTACCGCGCTGCCCCGCTCGCCCTGAGCGTCGTGGAGCACGGCGGCCTCCCCGCGTCGTCAGCCCTTGGGCGTCTGCACGTCGGTGAGGGCCTTCTGCAGCAGGTTCTTGAGCGCATCGTCGGCGAAGCCCCAGATCACGGTCACGATGCCCGCCGTCATGATCGTGATCATGACCCAGCCGGGGACGTCGCCGCGCTCGGGGTCGTCGTCGACGTGCAAGCGAGCCTGAGCCTGCACGGCCAGCCGGAGCAGACGGTCGGACACGGGACCTCCAGGGGTAGGGGGAGCGACTGGCAAGGACAGGCCGGAAGCCGGACCTCGACACGGGTGGCTGCGTGACACCGCGCACGCCGAACGGACAGCGGTCACCCGGCCACCAGCTGCAGCCCGCTGGCGCCGGGGAACAGGGCGAAGACGATCGTGATCGGCAGGACCGGGAACACGACGGGCATCCCCGTTGTCAAGGACTACCCTTGCTACGTGAACGCGGTCATCTACGCCCGGCAGTCCCTCGACCGGGACGGTGCCGGCGCAGCCGTCGAGCGGCAGGTCGCGGACTGCCGCGCGCTCGCTGAGGCCCGCGGCTGGCAGGTCGCCGAGGTGCTGACCGACAACGACCTCAGCGCCAGCAACGGCAAGCGCCGCCCGGAGTACGAGCGGCTGCTCGACCGGGTCCGCAGCGGCAGCGTCCGGGTGGTCGTCGTCTGGCACCTCGACCGACTCACCCGACGCCTGGCCGACCTCGTCGACGTCCTCGAGGTGTGCCGCACGACAGGCACGAAGGTCGCCACCGTCACCGGGGACCTGGACCTTTCCACCGACACCGGCCGGATGCTCGCGGGCATCCTCGTGTCCGTCGCGCAGGCCGAGGTCGAACGGAAGGGCACGAGGCAGCGCCGCGCGAACGCGCAGCGGGCCGAAGCTGGGTCGATGGGCTGGACCCGGCGCCCGTTCGGCTACGACCGGCACGATGGCAAGGTGGTGCTCGTGCCCGCCGAGGCCGAGGCGCTGCAGCAAGCCGCTGCGGACGTGCTCGCCGGAGCCACCGTCGCCGCAGCCGCACGCAAGCTCGACGCGGCCGGGCTCACCACGACCGTCGGCAAGCCGTGACCTCCCTGCGCCGCGCGTTGCTCAACCCCCGGTACGCCGGCCGTGTCACCTACAACGGCGCCGACGTCGCCGAGGGCCACTGGCCGGTGATCCTCGACGCGGACACGCAGGAACGGCTCGCCGCGGTGCTGCGCGACGTCCGGCGCCGGGTGCAGCAGGGCACCGAGCCGCGCTACCTGCTGTCGGGGCTCGCCCGCTGCGGCCGCTGCGACGAGGTCATGTTCGCCTCGCCCTTCAAGAGCAAGGGTCGGACCTGGCACGTCTACAGGTGTCGCGGCTGCTACCTGGCACGCCGGTCGGACCTCGTCGACGAGGTCGTCGAGACAGATGTGCTCGCCCGGCTGTCGATGCCCGACGCGGCCCGCCTACTCGCTCCCGACGTCGACCTCGACGCGCTGCGCCAGGAGGTCGTCGAGCTGCGCGACCGGCGCGACGGACTGGCCGCGCTGCTCGCCGAGGGGCTGCTGAGCCAGACCGCTGTCCGCGAGCAGGCGCAAGGGCTCACCCGCAAGATCGACGCGCTGTCCGGGCAGGTCGCGGCGGCTACGCGGGAGAACTCGGCGCTAGCGCTCGCGACCGCCGAGAGCGCGGTCGACGCCTGGGAGGCTCTTGATATGCGGACGCGCAAGGCCGTAGTCGACCTGCTCGTGTCGGTCAGAGTCCTGCCCGCCGGCAAGGGCGTGCGGTTCAACCCCTCGTCCATCGAGATCACCTGGAAGGCGTCGTGATCGACCGGCCGACCGCGCTCGTCTGCACTGGATACGGGACCCACGCCGTCCGGGAACTCGTCGTGCTCGTGCCCGTCGCGCCCCGCAGCGACCTTGCCTTGATGGGGTTCGTGTCCGTCGGCACCGGCGAGCCGTGGTCCCCACCTCGCCGCGAGCCGACCGGCGAAGAGCGGCGCGGGTTCGGGGTCGAGGGGTCGCTGACGACCATATCCCCGAGCGGGCAGCGGGTGCGCCACAAGACGGAGGCTCGGATCATCAACACGCCGGGCATCGGGTGGCAGGTCGTCGCGCCGGGGTGCAAGACGTGCAGGCAGGCGGCAGTGAGCCAACGCGTTGACACGATCGCCGCGTACGTCGCCGCTCACTTTCCGCCCGGCGAGTCGCGTGTCGACGTAGACCTACGACCGCCGCCATCTGGTACAACGGCATAAGCACAAAACCGGGCCGTGGGCTGGCAGCCCCACGAACAGCGATCACGCATGTTCGTAGGAGCCCGAAGTGCCCCGACACCTCACGCCCGAGACGGCGTCCGCGCTCGGCAAGCGCGGCGCGCAATCCAAGAAGGTCGCCGCCGTCGAGCGGCGCATCCGGGAACTAGTCGACAGCGACAGCGTCCCGCCGCTCTCGCCCGAGGTGCGCGACCGCCTCGCGCTCCTGCTCCGGCCGAGCGCGTGACCCCCGGAAACCACAGAGGGCGCCCCGGCGAAGGCGCCCTCTGGTCGAGCAACATGCAGTCCGGCGGGACCACTGCTCAGCCTAGCCGCGCGCCCCGACAGGACCACGCCGCCACGCCCGCCCGGCTCGCCCGGGTCCGCCGACAGCTCGCCGAGCGCACCGTCGAGGCCGCCCGCCGCGGTGACCACGACCTCGCCGCCGTCGCCCGCTGGCTTGCCGGGGAGAGCGCCGCGTGAGCGCCGGGGTGTTCCAGGTGATGCCGGACCTCACTCCGGACGAGCTGGCCGCCCTCGAAGCCGACATCGCCGAGCGTGGCGTCGTCGTTCCGGTCGTCCTCGACCAGCACGGGCGGGTGCTCGACGGGCACCACCGCAGGGCCATCGCCGACCGGCTCGGGCTGCCCTGCCCGGTCGAGACGCGGGAGGTCGCCGACGACGAGGACGCCCGGCAAACCGCGCTGGCGCTCAACCTGGCCCGACGGCACCTGACCCGGGAGCAGCGCCGCGACCTGATCGCCCGGGAGTGCCAGGCCCGACCCGGCGACTCCGACCGTGCCATCGCCCGCCGGGTCGGCTGCTCGCCGTCGACTGTCGCCGCGGTCCGGCGGCCGGCGTCCAACTTGGACACCCCGCTGTCCGACGAGGAGCGCCGCGAGCTGATCCAACTCGAGGACGGCATACAGCAGGCACTGGACACGTTCGACAGCACCCTGGTGTCCCTGCCGCCACCGGTGGCCCTGCGACTGCTGCGGGAGGCGTGGCGCGGGCTTGAGGCCGCGCACCCGGACGACGAGGAGTTCCTGAGTCCGCTGCGTCGTGCCCTGTTCGAGCCGCGGCTCGACGCGCTGCTGGCGGTGTTGACGTGACCCCCGCCGACCTGCGCCGCCTCGACGACGCCTACGTGCGGCGGGGCCTCGACCGTGCCCGCGATCCTGTGGTGCGTCGGCTACGCCGCGAGCTGCGCCCGAGTAGGACGACTCCCGAGCAGCGGGTCGAGGCCTCACGCTGCGCCTGGCGCCACCTGGCCGACCTCGGCCTGATGAGCGAGGTCGTCGCCCGCACCCTCACCGAGGCGGCATGACCGCGTCCTGGCCCGAGGTGAGAGCGCCCGGGTCGGGTCTGCCGACGCGGCCCCAGCTGGCAGAGGTCGGCGGGCGGGATGCCGGCCCGTGGTGGCCGGTCGACCTCACGCCCTTCCTCGACGGGAGCTACCGACCCCCCGTCCCGACGCAGCTGCGGCGCAGGGACGGCGCCGCGCTGCTGTATCTCGGCCGGGTGCACTGGCTCTCCGGCGAGCCGGAGAGCCTCAAGACCTGGCTCGCCCTGCTCGCGTGCGCGCAGGCGCTGCAGGACGGGCAGCGGGTGGTCTACCTGGACATGGAGGACGGCGCCGGCGGCATCGTCTCCCGCCTGCTCGGCATGGGCGTGCGCCCCGGCGCCGTGCGTGACCGCTTCACCTACCTGTCGCCGGATCGGCCGCTCGACCAGCACACCCGCGACGTCGCGCTCACACCGGTCATGGCCGGGACCGCCCTGCTCGTCGTCGACGCGGCGACCGAGGCGCTCAGCGCGCAGGGCCTCAACGACCGCGACGCCGTCGACGTCGCGCGTTGGCTCGAGCTGCTACCGCGGTGGGCCGCCCGGCTCGGCCCAGCCGTGCTCGTGCTGGACCACGTCACCAAGGACACCGAGACGCGGGGACGCTGGGCCACCGGCAGCGGCCACAAGCTCGCCGGGCTGGACGGCGTCGCCTACTTGCTGGAGGCGGTTGCGCCGGCGGGGCTGGGGCTGACTGGCCGCTCCCGGCTGTACGAGGTCAAGGACCGGCACGGGCAGGTCCGCCAGCACGTCAGCGTGACCACTAGTGGCCGCCGCTGGGCCGGAGACCTCGTCGTGGCGAGCCTCGAGGAGGGGCGCTACGTCGAGGTCGTGGTGCACCCTCCAGCGGAGCAGGAGGGCTCCTTCCTGCCGACCAACGTCATGCGCCGGGTGTCCGACGCGCTCGTCACCGCCGCTGTGCCGCTGTCGGGCCGCGATGTCGAGGACCGGGTCAACGGGAAGGCCGCGACGGTGCGCCAGGCGCTGGCCGCGCTGGTGGACCTCGGGCACGTCGCGGTGGAGCGCGGCCACCACAACAGCAAGCAGCACCGCCTGCTCCGGCCCTACCCCGACCCGAACGAGGAGGGCCTGTGACCACCTGTCCGTCCGTTCGTCCCCGCTCGTCCCCGCTCGTCCCGGACGCACGTCCTGTGTGCTCGTCCCGTCCCTCCATAGAGGGACGAGCACAGGACGGACGCACGGCAGGCGCCTGCTCGTCCCGGGACGAACAGGGCCTCGGCGACCACGGGTACGCCCCGCCAACAGCTGGCTCAGGACGAACCGTCGGGACCACGCAGAGCGGCCGTGTCGGCGGCCTGCGCGGTCCTGTTCGTCCCGGGACGAGCAGGCGCCTACCGTGCGTCCGTCCTGTGCTCGTCCCTCTATAGAGGG
>JALYMN010000102.1 GCA_030773675.1 Actinomycetota bacterium | reverse complement strand
ACAAGGCCATCCGCGCCTTCATCGATGGCTGGAACGACCGCGCCCACCCGTTCATCTGGACCAAGACCGCCGACCAGATCCTCGCCAGAGCCGACCGGAAGAAGACTTCGACTACGGCCCACTAGGCCGGTGAGTGCCGGCGCGTCGGCGCTTCCCACTCCGTGAGCCGTTCGACGAGCGGAGACGGCATCCCCCGAGTGACCCTGCCCCCGCGGGCCATGCCCCCGCCCCAACGAGCCGAGCCACGATGGAGCGGTCGAGGCCGCTGGGGCGCTCCGACGGGGAGACGTAGCGCCACCACTACCCCTCCCCGCCCTTGCTTTGGCCTCCAATCTCGGGGTGCCCGGCGAGACGCCATAGCGGGCGCTTCTGCTCGAAGTGCCCGTCGGCGCGAGCATCGGCGGCGGCCGCTGACACGGTGCCGCAAGACAGCTGGCGACACCGCGACAGGGGCGTTCGCTCTGACGGCCCTCAGTCTCCGGCCTGCCACCACGTCGGCGTCGTGGGCGTTCTCAGGAGTCGCAGGGTCAGCCGCATGCTCGGGGCCACCCGCACGGGGTCGACGATCGGTGATAGGCCGGGGCCTGCTGCCTGCGCAACGCCAGTAGCCTCCCCGCGTGGATCAGCCGGCGGGGACCGACCGGCCGCTGCGGCGGCTGCTGGACGCCGCTGAGGACGCGAGCCCGGTACAGGCAGTGGAAGCCGTGACGCGCGAGCTCGGGCGGGCGCTCGGCGCGACGTCGGTGTCATTCCTGATCGCCGACCTCTCCGGCCGCGCCCTGGTCCGCCTGGCGCAGGTTGCCTTCGCGGACGCCCCGGCCGCCGACATCCGTCACGACGACAAGGAGCGCGCCACCGTCCTGCCGTTCGACGGCGGACCGGCCGAGCAGGCGCTGCAGAGCCAACAGGTGCAGGTCGTGCCGCCCGACCTCGGGCCGACGTGGACGGTGCTCGCCCCGATCACCGAGCGAGGCGAGGCCCTCGGCCTGCTCGAGCTCGACGTGCTGCAGGCGCCGTCGCAGGCCGTCGTCGACGAGGTCCGCCGGACCGCCCACGTCCTCGGGTACGTCATCATCGCGAGCCGGCGGCACACCGACCTGTACGAGTGGGGGCAGCGCAGCACCCCGTTCAGCCTCTCGGCCGAGATCCAGCGGCGCCTGCTGCCTGCCGCCTACACCTGCGAGGCCGGGTCGTTCACCCTCGCCGCCTGGCTCGAGCCGGCCGGGACGATCGCCGGCGACACCTTCGACTACAGCCTTGGCCGAGACCACCTCCACCTGTCCGTCACCGACGCCGTCGGCCACGGCGTTGCCAGCGCCCTCACGGCGACGCTGTGCGTGGGCAGCCTGCGCAACACCCGCCGGCTCGGGGAGACGCTGCTCGAGCAGGCCGCGACGACGAACACCGCACTGCTCGAGAACGGCTTCGGCGTCGAAGGGGAGGGCTTCGCGACGGCACTGCTCGGCCGGCTCGACCTGCGCACCGGCCACCTGGACGTCGTCAACGCCGGTCATGCGGCGCCGTACCTGGCCCGCGACGGGCAGGTCGACGCGCTCGACCTGCCCGCCGACCTGCCGCTCGGCCTGTTCGTCGAGAGCGCCTACCGCAGCACGACCGTGCCGCTGCTCGCCGGCGACCGCCTCGTCGCCGTCACGGACGGCATGCTGGAACGGGCCGCGGCCAGCCTCGACCTCGAGGCGCACATCCAGCACACCCGCGAACTGCACCCCCGCGAGGCCACCCGCGCCCTCGCCGACCTCGTGCTCGAGGCGAGCGGCGGAGTGCTTGCCGACGACGCCGCGCTGCTGGTGCTCGACTGGCACGGCGATCACGGCACACCCCGCCGCACCGTGGCGGGGGCGGACTCAGGCCCGACGCGAGTCCAGGCCCGCGACGCAAGCAGCCCTACCGGGAGATGACCGGAGGTGCCGACAGCGCCGCCTCGCCGACCTGCGCTGGCTGTACCGCCCGAGGATGCACCAGCGATTTGCTGGTGCAGAGCGGGCGCTTCTGGCCGCCCGGCGAGCCGCCGGTCATCGAACGCGCGTCCGCGTGGGGCCGGCGTTACCTTCCCTTCTTGTGCCGCTCCGCCCCGACTTCTCACAGCACCGCCAGGACCCGCGCTTCGAACCGCTACCGGGGGCGCGTCGGTCGACTGTTCCGAGGCGACGAGGAGGTGGGCCTTGTCGTCCTGGTCGAGGTGGAGCCCTACGGCGAGCAGGTTGGCGGGCGGCTCTGGTGGCGACGGTGGGGTCGGACGCAGGACCTTCTGCTTGTCTGGACCATCGTCGACGGGACGCGCTCGGACTCCCTGGTGCCCGACGACGCCTCCGAGGACGAACTTCGCGACTACGACGCGGGGCGTTCAGCCACCACGGCGAGACGCTCCGCGTGCTGTGGACAGACCCTGCTGATTCGAAGCGCCTTCGGGCCTCGCAATTTGGCGGGTAGGTGCCGTTGGCCGTTGCCCATGGCCTCGCTCCTGGCTGCCTGGCGAGCCGGCGGTCATGGCGGGGTTCGGGTCGGGTGGCGCTACCGCCGGCGCAGGCGCTCCAGGAGCCGGCAGCGGGCCTGCGGCCACTCGCTGCTGAGGAGGGAGAAGAACGCGCTGTCGCGGACGGTCCTGTCGGAGGGAGCTTGTGGGCCCGCAGGACGCCGCCCAGGGTCGCCCCGAGGCGCTCGATGGCCGCGCGCGACTGCGTGTTGCGGGCGTCGGTCTGCAGAGCGACCCGATAGCACCGCCACTTCTCGAACGCGTGGGTGAGCATGAGCAGCGTGCCCTCGGCGTTGACGGCGCTGCGCTGGGCCGAGGCCCGAAGCCAGCTGCTGCCGATCTCGGTCACGCTCGAGCCCGCCGCGGGCCGCCGGCCGGTCTCCCATGGCCGAGGTCGAGGAACCTCGTCATGCCGACGACCTGCGAGTCCTGCGTCCGGCGCATGACGAACGGGACCGCCTCGCCCGACGACTGCTGGTCCAGCGCGGCCCGGACGTCGGCCTCCATCTCGTCCTGCATGCCCGGCGCCCAGGTGAAGGCGTAGCTGGACCGGTCCTCGTTGGCCGCTAGGAGCAGCGGCCCGGCGTCGGCGCGTGTGAGCGGGTCGAGCCGCACGACGTCTCCCGCGAGCGCGAGCGTCTCGGCTGTCCTATGTGCGCGAGGCTAGGCGTCGGGACCGACGGCTGTGCCCTGCCCCCGCGCCGCCGCAGCGGGCCGCCCGACAGCATCGGCCTCGCACGCCTTCAGGGTCTGGACCGCCTCGTCGAACGCCGCCCACGCCCGCTTGGCGAGGCTCCCGCCGACGCTGCAGCGCCGTACCCCGAGCCCGGCCAGGGCGCTGACGACGCTGCTGTCGTAGTCGTGGACGACGACGTTGACCGGCTTGGGCGCGACCGCCGCGACGAGCTCGGCCACGGCGCCGGGATCAACGATGAACGGCACGAACAGGCAGTCCGCGCCGGCCTCGGCGTAGGCGACCGCACGGTCGATGCTGTCGCTGACCGGCATGCCGGGAACCCGGAAGTTCTCGTTCCGGCCGACCAGCATCACGGCGGGGTCGATGCTGTCGACGGCTTCGCGTCCGGCGTGGATGCGTTCTGCCGCCAGGCCCGGCTCGTACATGCCGCTGCCGGACCAGTCCTCGATCGACAACGCCGCAATACCCGTCTCGACCGCGAGCGCGACGTTGCGGGCCACCTCGTCGGGGCCGTCGGCGAAGCCGTTCTCGAAGTCGGCGTTGACCGGCAGCGGCGTGGCCGCCACGAGCATCCGCAGATGGTCCAGGACGGAGTCCAAGCTCAGGTCGCCGTCCTGCCTGCCCGCCGCCCAGGCCGCGCCGGCGCTCGTGGAGGCGATCGCGTGGAACCCCGCGTCCGCGAGCCGAACGGCGCTACCGACGTCCCACGCGTTGGGGAGGATGAAGAAGCCGCCGTCGTGCATCCGCCGGAAGGCGGACCGCTTGTCCGCCGTGCTCACGGCCATCGTCGTCTCCGTCCGCAGAGGGTAGGGGCATCCGTCGCACCGGCGAGACCGAGCGCCCCGGACGGTCCCATTCCACCGCACGGCGGGACAGCCCGACGCCGACCCGCCGGTCCTGGCACCGCCCGTGCCGGCGCGGTGCTCATGGCCATCACGGTCCACAGGCACTGCAACCAGCGGCAACTGCAGGTGTCGCGAAGC
>JALYMN010000101.1 GCA_030773675.1 Actinomycetota bacterium | reverse complement strand
CCGACTCCGAGGCAGCCGCGCCGCGCGCGCCGTACGCCCGCTCCTTGACCAGCTCGACGTAGTCGTCGCAGAACGCCCAGAAGAACCGCTCGGTCGCCTCGAGGGCGGAGGTGTAGTCGTAGGCCTCGAACGCCTCTGTCGCCCGCGAGACGGTCCGCGCCAAGCCGGCGAGCATCGCGCGGTCCACCGGCTCGGTGATCGCCTCGAGGTCGTACGACGTGGCGCCCACCCCCGACAGCGTGAACCTCGAGGCGTTGAGCACCTTCATCGCCAGCCGGCGCCCGACCTTCATCTGCGTCTCGTCGAAGGGGGAGTCCAGCCCCGGACGAGCCATGGCTGCGCGCCACCGGACCGCGTCGGAGCCGTAGCGCTCGAGGATGTCGCTGGGCACGATGACGTTGCCCTTGGACTTGCTCATCTTCTTGCGGTCGGGGTCGAGGATCCAGCCGGAGATGGCCGTGTGCGTCCACGGCAGGCTGCCGTGCTCGAGGTGGGCGCGCACGACGGTGGAGAACAGCCAGGTGCGGATGATGTCGTGCGCCTGCGGGCGCAGGTCGAAGGGGAACACCCGGCCGAACAGGTCGGGGTCGTCCTCCCACTGCCCGGCGATCTGCGGGCTCAGGCTGGACGTCGCCCAGGTGTCCATGACGTCCGGGTCGGCGGTGAACCCGCCCCGTCGGTCGCGCTGCTCCGCGGTGAAGCCCGCGGGTACGTCGCTCGTCGGGTCGACCGGCAGCTGGTCCTCGCACGGCAGCAGCGGCGCGTCGTACTGCGGCTCGCCGGCCTCGTCGAGCCGGTACCACAGCGGGAACGGCACGCCGAAGAACCGCTGCCGACTGATCAGCCAGTCGCCGTTGAGCCCACCGACCCAGTTCTCGTAGCGGGACCGCATGAAGCCGGGGTGCCAGACGAGCTCGGCCCCGCGGCCGAGCAGCGCGTCGCGCAGCTCGGCCTCGCGTCCGCCGTTGCGCAGGTACCACTGCCGGCTGGTGACGATCTCGAGCGGCCGGTCGCCCTTCTCGTAGAACTTCACCGGGTGGGTGAGGGGCTTCGGCTCGCCGACGAGGTCGCCCGACTCGGCGAGCAGCTCCACGACCCGGCGCTGCGCCTGCTTGACCGTCTTGCCGGCGAGCTCGGCGTACGGGCCGCCGACGCCGTCCGGGGCGGCGGGCAGGAAGCGGCCGTCGCGCCCGACCACGCTGCGCACCGGCAGGTCGAGCTCGCGCCACCACGTCACGTCGGTGGTGTCGCCGAAGGTGCAGACCATCGCGATGCCGGACCCCTTCTCGGGGTCGGCCTGCTCGTGCGCGCGCACCGGCACCTCGACGCCGAAGAGCGGGGTGGTCACCGTCGTGCCGAACAACGGCTGGTAGCGCTCGTCGTCGGGGTGCGCGACGAGGGCCACGCAGGCGGGCAGCAGCTCGGGGCGGGTGGTCTCGATGAAGACCTTCTCGCCGCCCGCTGGCGAGCTGTCACACCGGGTGAAGGCGATGCGGTGGTAGGCGCCCGGCTGCTCGCGGTCCTCGAGCTCGGCCTGGGCCACGGCGGTCTTGAAGTCGACGTCCCACAGGGTGGGCGCCTCGGTGGCGTAGGCCTCGCCGCGCTCGAGGTTGCGCAGGAACGCGCGCTGCGCCGCCCGACGCGCCCGGTCACCGATCGTCTCGTAGGTCTGCGACCAGTCGACCGACAAGCCGAGCCTGCGGAACAGCGCCTCGAAGGCCTTCTCGTCCTCAGCCGTGAGCTCCTGGCACAGCTCGACGAACCGCCGGCGCGAGAGCGAGACCTGCGGGGAGCCCTTCTTCAGCGCTCCGGCGTCGGCCGGCGCCTGCCATTCGGGGTCGTAGGGCTGCGCGGGGTCGCAACGCACGCCGTAGTAGTTCTGCACCCGCCGCTCGGTGGGCAGGCCGTTGTCGTCCCACCCCATCGGGTAGAAGACGTGCTTGCCACGCATACGCTGGAAACGCGCGACCAGGTCGGTGTGAGTGTAGCTGAAGACGTGCCCGACGTGCAGGCTGCCGGACACGGTCGGCGGCGGCGTGTCGACCGCGTACACCTGAGCGCGCTCCGCCCTGCGGTCGAACGCGTAGGTGCCCCGCTGCTGCCAGGCGGCGCTCCAGCGCTCCTCGACGCCGTCGAGGACGGGCCGGTCGGGGATGCGGGAGGTGGGCTGGTCGGTCACGCGGCGAGTCTAGGGACGCCCGCCGACAGTTCCGGGCCGCGCGGCTGCCTACGCTGCCGCGCGTGACGCCGACCGCTCCGACCACGCAGGCGACGAGCAGCGGGCCGGTGGACCTGCCCGACACCTGGGCGTACGGCGCCGGCGTGCTGCACGGCGGCTGGCTGCTGGAGACGCTCGCGGCGCGCGCGCTGCGGCACACGGCGCAGCCGCACCCGGTGGCGGTGAGCGCGCACTACCTCGCCGCGCCGCAGGTCGGCCCGGCCGAGCTGCACACGGAGGTGCTGCGGGAGGGCCGCTCGGTCGCGACGCTGCGCACCCGGCTGGTGCAGGACGGCCGGCCGAAGGTGGAGGCGCTGGTCACCGCCGGCGTCCTGCCCGGTGCCGACGTCGTACCACAGGTGCTGGACGCGGCGCCGCCCGCGCTGCCGCCGGTCGAGCAGTGCCTCGAGAACGGGCCCCTGGAGGGCGCCGGCCGCAACGGGATCACCGAGCAGCTCGAGCTCCGCCTCGACCCGGCGACCGCCGGCTTCCTGGCGGGCCGGCCCGGCGGCAGCAGCGAGGTGCGGGGGTGGCTGCGCGCCCGGAACGGCCGCGAGCCCGACCCGCTCCTCCTGCTCACCGTGGCCGACGCGCTGCCCCCGGTGACGTTCGACCTGGGCATCCCCGGCTGGGTGCCCACCGTCGAGCTCACTGTGCTGCTGCGCGGCGTCCCGGCCCCCGGTTGGCTGCGCTGCGTGCAGCGCGCCCGGCTGGTGCAGGGCGGCTGGCTCGACGAGGAGTGCGAGGTCTGGGACAGCCGCGGACGGCTCGTCGCGCAGGCGCGGCAGCTCGCCGCCTACCGCCCGTGAAGGGGGCGCGGACCGTCGAGGTCGAGCTCGACCCCGGCTGGACGGTCGGCGACCGCCCGCACGGCGGCTACCTGCTCGCGACCGTCTCGGCGCAGGGGCTGGACGAGGCGCACCCGCACCCGCTCGCGGTCAGCGCCCACTACCTCGCCCCTCCGGTGCCGGGACGCGCGCAGGTCGAGGTCGAGCGCACCCGCACCGGACGCCGGGTCGCGTCGTCGCGCCTGCGGCTGGTGCAGGACGGCGCGCCGCTGCTCGACGTCCTGCTGACCTCCGGGCGGCATGACGCGGCGGCCGCGCCGTACTGGGCGGACGGCGGGCCGCTCGCGCTGCCGGACGTCGGGCAGTGCGCGCGCACGCCTCCTCGCCGGCAGGACGGCGTGCCCGTCGGCTTCCTCGAGCACGTCGACCTACGGATGGACCCGGCGACGGTCGGCTACGCGGACACCCACCGCACCGACACGGCGGTGAACCGCGCCTGGCTGCGGCGGGCGGACGGCACCGGCCCGTCGCCGGTGGACCTGCTGCTGTTCGCCGACGCGCTGCCGCCGGTCACCTTCGGACTGGGGCTCGGCGGCTGGGTGCCGACCGTGGAGCTGACCGTGCTGGTGCGCGGCCTGCCGGCGCCCGGCTGGTGCCGGGCCGAGCAGCGCGCTCGGCTGCTGCAGGACGGTTGGGTCGACCAGGAGTGCGAGGTGTGGGACAGCGCCGGGCGGCTGGTCGCGCAGGCCCGCCAGCTCGCGGGCTACCGCCTGCCGGGCTGACCCGGCGCGCCGGGCGGCTGGGTCAGGCGCTCTTCTCGCGCCGCTCGCGCCGGGTGGGCGCCGCGGCGTCGCGCGGCACCAGCGTGGGGTTGACGTGCTCGAGCACGACCTCGCGGGTGATGACGCAGGTGCCGACGTCGCCCCGGCTCGGGATGTCGTACATCACGGACATCAGCACCTCCTCCATGATGGCGCGCAGGCCGCGGGCGCCGGTGCCGCGCAGGATCGCCTGGTCGGCGATCGCCTCGAGCGCGTCGTCGGTGAACTGGAGGTCGACGCCGTCGAGCTCGAAGAGCTTGCGGTACTGCCGGATCAGCGCGTTCTTCGGCTCGGTGAGGATCCGGATGAGCGCCTCGCGGTCGAGGTTGTGCACGCTCGTCAGCACCGGCAGGCGGCCGATGAACTCCGGGATCATCCCATACTTGAGGAGGTCCTCCGGCATGGCCTCGGAGAAAACCTGGTTCGCGTCGATCTCGTTCTTGCCGTGCAGCACGGCCCCGAAGCCGATGGCCTTCTTGCCGATGCGCGACTCGATGACCTTGTCGAGCCCGGCGAACGCGCCACCCACGATGAACAGCACGTTCGTCGTGTCGATCTGGATGAACTCCTGGTGCGGATGCTTGCGCCCGCCCTGCGGCGGGACCGACGCCGTCGTCCCCTCGAGGATCTTCAGCAGCGCCTGCTGCACGCCCTCGCCGGAGACGTCGCGCGTGATCGACGGGTTCTCGCTCTTGCGGGCGATCTTGTCGACCTCGTCGATGTAGATGATGCCCGTCTCGGCCTTCTTGACGTCGTAGTCCGCGGCCTGGATAAGTTTGAGTAGGATGTTCTCGACGTCCTCCCCGACGTAACCGGCCTCGGTGAGCGCGGTCGCGTCGGCGATGGCGAAGGGGACGTTGAGCATCTTGGCGAGCGTCTGCGCCAGCAGCGTCTTGCCGCAGCCGGTCGGGCCGAGCAGCAGGATGTTGCTCTTCTGCAGCTCGACGGGGTCCTTCTCGTTGCCGCCGGCCTGGATGCGCTTGTAGTGGTTGTAGACCGCGACGGCGAGCGTCCGCTTCGCCGTCTCCTGGCCGATGACGTAGCCGTCGAGGAAGTCGTAGATCTCGCGGGGCTTGGGGAGCTCGTCCCACTTGAGTTCGGAGCTCTCGGAGAGCTCCTCCTCGATGATTTCGTTGCAGAGGTCGATGCACTCGTCGCAGATGTACACGCCGGGGCCGGCGATGAGCTTCTTGACCTGCTTCTGCGACTTGCCGCAGAACGAGCACTTCAGCAGGTCGCCGCCGTCACCGATGCGTGCCACCGCTACCTCGTCCCTGCTCGTCCGGCTCGGTCAGCGACCAGTGCCGGGACCCTGCCCCGACGGTACCGCCTGGGCCCTGCCGCCCGAAGGGTTTGCGGGCGTCTCTCCTGCATGTCGGCAGCAGCGCCGCGGACCGGAGACAGGGGACCGCAGACAGGGGTCCCGCGCC
>JALYMN010000100.1 GCA_030773675.1 Actinomycetota bacterium | reverse complement strand
GGGCAGGACGACGCGCGCGTCGGCGCCGACGTCCGCCGCGCTCAGCTCGCCCGCCAGCGAGGACGCCCCGGACGCGGACAGGACGAGGCCGGCGAGCGCCGCGGCGAGCGCCCGGCGACGCGTCCAGCGCAGCGCGCCTCCACCTCGCACGGCAGCAGTGTCCCCCACTCGAGTCCGTCGTGGCGCTGTATCCGCTGACAGAGGGGGAGCAGTTCGTCACGGAGCGACAGCACGAGGGCGTGCCGCCAGGAGCCGTCCGCGCCCTCCCCCCCGACGATCTTCCGCAGATGGCGAGCGACACGAAGGCAGGGCTCGCCGCCGAGCGCCGGTACAGATCCGCAGCGGTGTAGCGCCTGAGCTCGCAGCCGGCCTCCAGCAGGCGCGTCTGCCGGCGGCGCTCGGCGACGAATGCGTGGGGGTCCAGGTGCGCGGCGCGCCCGTCGAACTCCAGGACGACGTCCTCGACCACGAGGTCCGCCCGGGCGACGTGCCCGCACACGTCGTACAGGTCGACCTGCACCTCGACGCCGGTGACCCCTGCGAGGACGAGCCGCATCCGCAGCCGGCTCTCCATCGCGGACTCGCTGCGCGGCTCGAGGTGACCGGCGGCGAGGCGCGCGGCCACCACTCCCCGCAGGCCACCTGCGCGTTCGACGGCCGACAGCACGCCCTCCCGCGTGGCCACGCCACTGCGCAGGACGGCGTCGCCGACGGCGACCGCCTCGACGAGCGACTCGCTGCGGGCGACGTCCACGACAGCCCGTGCCGCGGACACGACGAGCAGCCCGGACGCCTCGCACAGCTCCGCGTCGGGGAGGTCGGCGGTGCACCCGCACGCCGGGACGGGTCGCCAGGTGGCGCCCCCGCGGCACCGTGACGTCGAGGGGACCGAGCAGCACGTCGAGGCCGAGCGCCCACAGCGCGGGGCGCGCCGGCCGAGCGCCCGTGCGTCGGGCCCCCATGGAGGTCAGGCCTCGACCCGGCCGCCCTTGCCGACGACGGTGACGCCACCCTCGGTGACGACGAACCCGCGCGCCCGGTCGAGCTCGGGGTCGACGCCGATCGAGGCGCCCGGCGCGACGAGGACGTTCTTGTCGAGGATCGCGGTGCGGACGCGCGCCCCGCGCCCGACGTCGACGTTGTGCATGAGCACGCTGCCCTCGACGTCCGCGCCGGCGTGCACGCGCACGTACGGCGACAGCACCGACCGGCGCACGCACCCGCCGGACAGGATCGCCCCCTGGCAGACCAGGCTGTCGAGCGCCTGCCCCGTGCGTCCCTCGTCCTGGAAGACGAACTTCGCCGGCGGGAGCGCGGGCACGTTGGTGAGGATCGGCCACTGCCGGTTGTAGAGGTTGAAGACCGGGTGCACCGACACGAGGTCCATGTGCGCCTCGTAGTAGGCGTCGAGCGTGCCCACGTCGCGCCAGTAGCCGCGGTCGCGGTCGGTGCTGCCCGGAACGTCGTTGTCCTGAAAGTCGTAGACCTCGGCCTCGCCCCGCTCGACCAGCATGGGGATGATGTTGCCGCCCATGTCGTGCACGGAGCCCTCGTCGCCGGCGTCGACCTTGACCGCCTCGAGCAGCGCCTCGGTGCTGAACACGTAGTTGCCCATCGAGGCGAACACCTCGTCGGGCGAGTCCGGCAGCCCGGGCGGGTCGGCCGGCTTCTCCAGGAACTCCTCGATGCGCCGCCCGTCGGCGGCCGTCTGGATGACGCCGAACGCCGACGCCTCCTTGCGCGGCACGCGGATGCCGGCCACCGTCACCCCGGCCCCGCTCGCGATGTGCTGCTCGACCATCTGGCGGCAGTCCATCCGGTACACGTGGTCGGCGCCGAAGACCACGACGTGCTCCGGCTGCTCGTCGTACACGAGGTTGAGGCTCTGGTGGATCGCGTCGGCCGAGCCGCGGAACCACTGCGGGCCGAGCCGCTGCTGCGCCGGCACGGGCGTGACGTAGTTGCCGAGCAGCGTCGACATCCGCCAGGTCGTGGTGATGTGCCGGTCGAGGCTGTGCGACTTGTACTGCGTCAGCACGACGATGCGCAGGTAGCCGGCGTTCACCAGGTTCGACAGCACGAAGTCGACGAGCCGGTAGATGCCGCCGAACGGGACGGCGGGCTTCGCCCGGTCGGCGGTCAGCGGCGCCAGCCGCTTGCCCTCGCCGCCGGCCAGCACGATCCCGAGCACCCGCGGTGTCGACCTCATGACCGGATCATGGCACTACGGTCGGCGCATGCGAGAGCCGCTCCACGTCGGGATCCTGACCCGCGAGTGGCCGCCGGAGGTCTACGGCGGCGCCGGGGTCCACGTCGAGCACCTCGTCCGCTTCCTGCGCGCCACCGGCGAGGTCGAGGTCGACGTCCACTCCTTCGGCGGGACCGAGGACGGCGCGCGCGCACATGCGGCCGACCCGCGGCTGTCCGACGCCAACGCCGCCCTGCAGGTGCTGAGCACCAACCTGGCGATCACCGCGGCGACGGGCGACTGCGACCTCGTGCACTCCCACACCTGGTACGCGAACATGGCCGGCCACCTGTCGGCGCTGCTGCACGGCGTCCCGCACGTGGCGACGACGCACAGCCTCGAGCCGCACCGGCCGTGGAAGGCCGAGCAGCTCGGCGGCGGCTACCGCATCTCCTCCTGGGCGGAGCGCACCGCCGTGCTCGCCGCGGACGCCGTCATCGCGGTGAGCGCCGGCATGCGCCGCGACGTGCTCGCGAGCTACCCCGAGCTCGACCCCGAGCGGGTGCACGTGGTCCACAACGGGATCGACACGCAGGCGTACGCGCCGACGTCCGAGGTGGACGTGCTCGAGCGGCACAGCGTCGACCCGGCCGTTCCGTACGCGGTCTTCGTCGGGCGGATCACCCGGCAGAAGGGGCTGGCCCACCTGCTGCGCGCCGCGGGCGACCTGCCCGGCCAGCTCGTGCTGTGCGCCGGCGCGCCGGACACCCCGGAGATCGCCGCGGAGGCCGAGGAGCTGGTGGCCCAGCTGCAGGCCCGCCGCCCGGGAGTCGTGTGGATCCGCGACATGCTGCCCAAGGCCGACGTGGTGCAGTTGCTCAGCGCCGCGACCGCGTTCGTCTGCCCCAGCGTCTACGAGCCGCTCGGCATCGTGAACCTCGAGGCGATGGCCTGCGGGACGGCCGTCGTCGCCAGCGCCGTCGGCGGCATCCCCGAGGTCGTGCAGGACGGCGGGACCGGGGTCCTCGTGCCCTACGACCCCGACGACGAGCGGGGCTTCGAGGCGGGCCTGGCCGCCGGCCTGGTACAGCTGCTCGGCGAGCCGGGTCGGGCACAGGCTCTGGGCGAGGCGGGGCGGCGGCGTGCGGTCGAGCACTTCGGGTGGGACGCGGTGGCGCGCCAGACCCTGGCGGTCTACGAGCGGGTGCTCCGACAGGACCAGAAAGGGACTGTTCCGCCCCAGAACGCCTGAAGGACGCCCGCGCGTGGCCGACCCTCTCCTCGTGCTGCTCCTCGTCGCCCTCGTGGGCATCGTCGTCCTCGCCAGCGTCTGCTCGCGACTCGCCGAGCGGGTCCAGACCGAGGCGGGCCGCCTCGACCTCGACCCGGACGAGACGTCGCCGGCGCAGCGCGCGGTGCACGTCGTGCGGGCCCGGATGCGCGCACGCCGCGGGCTGCCGCTTCTCCCCCACGGCCACCGCCCGCCCGCCGGCCTCGCCCCGCTGAGCCCGAGCGAGCGCTTCCTGCGCGCGGAGACGGCGCGCGGGATCCGCGAGCTGCGCCTGTGGATGCTCGACGAGGACGGCGCCGCCGCCTGACGCTCAGCGCGGGACGTCGCCGCCCTCCGGCAGGCGGCTGACGAGCGGGTCGCGGTCCGCGTCGTGCGCGGCGAGCAGGTCGTGCAGCGGCCCGAACAGCGCCGGACCGGCGGCGACCACCAGCGCCGCGCCCGCCGGTGACCCGCGCAGCCCCTCGACCCGGGCACCGGCCTCGCGGGCGATGAGCCCGCCGGCGCACAGGTCCCACGGCGACAGGCCCTGCTCGTAGTAGGCGTCGACCCGTCCCGTGGCGACGGCGCACAGGTCGAGCGCGCCCGCGCCGGCCCGGCGGATGTCGCGGACGGCGGGCAGCAGGTCGGGCAGCAG
>JALYMN010000099.1 GCA_030773675.1 Actinomycetota bacterium | reverse complement strand
CGTCCTCCCGCGAATCGTGGCGTTCTCACCGGGGTTCCAGGCCGCCGACCGCCGCCGAGGCCGCCCCGAAGTGTTCCTGACCCACGGCATCCACGACGGCGTGCTGCCCGTGGAGCGCACCAGCCGCACCCTCGTCCGGGCGTTGCGGCGCGACGGGCTCGAGGTCGTCTACCGCGAGTTCAGCGGGCCCCACGTCGTGCCGCCTGAGTTGGCGCACGAGGCGGCAGCTTGGGTCGTGCGATAGCCCGCGACGGTCAGGGCGCGCTTGACGTCCAGGACGGCGGTGGCGCCCAGACAGCCGGCGCAGCACCTTTGCGCTGGCTGCACCCATGGCCGAGCACGCCTCCATGGCGCAGAGGACGTCCCGGTCGCACACCACTGCCTCCTCGGCACACTCCAGCGCACTCCACGCGTCCTGCAGCGGCTCCCCGAGCACGAGGGCCCGGAGAAGACCGACGGGGCAGCTCAAGACGGCTCTCGGGCGGTCAAGCCGACCTGCCCGGCAGCAGAAGCACCGGAGCCCCGTGCGTGGCTTCCCGGAGTTGCCTCGTCCTCGCGAGGCGCAGAACGACACAAGCGGTCATGACACGGACGATGCTCGGGTGACGGCCGCCCTGCTCGAGGACTCGACGAGCCTCAGCCCGGCCGGCCTCCCTGTCCTGCGCCGTGGCCGGCACCGCGACCAAGCCCTCGCGTCCTGCGGCGCTCCGAAGCCGCCAGGCTCAAGGCCGCCGGCCACAACTACGAGCAGGTCGCGCAGCGGCTGGGGTACGCCAACCGCGGCACGGTCCACCGGGTCGTGCGGCAGGCCCTGCACGCCCGACAGGTCGAGGCCGTCGACGACCTGCGGCACCTCGAGCTGGCCCGGCTCGACGCCCTCCAGGCCGCGCTGCGGCCCGGGCAATGAACGGCGACGTGCCGGCCGCCCTCGCGGTCCTTCGGGTGGAGCCGAGGATTCGCAAGCGCCCCATGACCGACAAGTGGCCGTCCGGCCACGGCCCGGCAACCGTCGTCATTCACCCCGACGACTGCCGACACCAAGGCTGCGCACGGCAGGGAAGATCAGCAGTGGTCCGTGAGCTAACACAGGCTTCCCGGCTCGGCCGCACGGCCCCTGCTGACCTCGCAGCGCCCTCTACAAGCCCGCGTGCACGTGCACGTGCTCCCCGGCCCGTTGAACAGGCTCAGCACCTCGGCGGAGTGCTGGCCGGTGCTGCGGATCGTGGCCGAGCCGGTCCTCAGGCCGACCTCGGCGATCTGGTCCGCGCATGCCTGCCACAGTGCCCGCCTGTACTGCCTCGATGCCGGGCTGCACATCGCCCGCTCCTGCCTCCCGGAACAGCCGTCCAGTCGACAGGTTGACCCGTAGCCTCGCCGAGGCCGGCGCCGCCGCAATTCCCGCTACCGCACTGGAGGCCGCATGAGTAGTCGACGGCGCAAGCGGGCGGTCTCGACCGGCACGAACGGCTCGGCCGGGGTGCCGGTCCGCCCCCAGGAGTGGCCGTCGAGCCAGGAGCTGCAGGAGCGGCTCGACCTGAGCGCGGTGCTCAGCAGCATCCTGGACCGCCTCAGCGCCGAGGACCTGCTCGCGCACCTGCAGTCGATGCCGGTCAAGGTCCGCCGCCCCGTCCTGCGCGCGATCGGCCTCACCGCCGCCACCAGCGTGAACAAGGGCATGGTCAACGCCCCTGCTTTGGCGGCTGCAGCAGGAGGGGCCCACAAGCCGCTCGCACGTGCTGTTCGAGGTCGGCAACCCGGTGCTGGTAGCGCTGGACTTCGCGCTGCCGGCCGAGACCTGGCAGCGCCTGCTGACCGGTGACGCCTCGAGGTGATGAAGGTCGCCGTCGCCGAGCCCGACCACGCCGCTGCTGCACCTCCCGAGCATGGTCCTGAGCCCGCTGCTGCAGGAGCTCGGCCTGGTCGCGGCCGCGGTCAACGGCGTCCACGGCGACGTCGTGACCGCCGCGATGCTCGCCGGCGCCCACGAGCAGGTCCGCGCCGACTACCTCGCGCTGCGCGAGCAGTACCCGGCGATGCCGGAGCCGAGCGGCCTGACGCTGCCTGACCTGTCCCCGCGGCTGCGCGCGCAGGAGTTCGGCCTGGAGACCCAGACGATGGGCCCGGACATGTTCCGCGAGCTGCTGGACCGGCTGGCCGGGCTGTCGGAGGAGGAGCTCGACGCCCTGCTCGAGCGCAGTGCCGGCGGTGGCGCCGGCGCGCTGGACGACGACGAGGACGAGAACGAGCTCTTCGCCGCGCTTGACGAGCAGGACGGGCTGGACCCTGACGAGGTGCCGTTCGAGGAGGACGACCCGGGCTTCGCGGAGGGCCTCGACGGCGTCAACAGCCCTGACGGCGGCGCCCCCTCCGCCCCGCAGGCCCAGGGCGTCCAGGACGGCGAGGGCGAACTGGACGCCGTGCAGCTGCTGCGCGCGCTGCACGGTGTCGGCGATGTGGCCCGAGGCCGCGGCGTGCGCCGCGCGCTGCGCAGCGCTGCAGGACGGGCGCCTGCCCGCCGGCGAGGACCTGGAGCGGGCGGCCTGGCTGGCGCGCCAGGCGCGGTCGCTGGCGCCGCAGGCAGCCCGGCAGCTGGGCCGTGACGTCGCCTGCGACCGGGCCGCGCTGGACCAGGCGGCGGCGGACCTGCGCTCGCGGATGGAGCAGCAGCAGGCCCAGCAGTGGCTGCGGCAGCTGGCCGGCCTGCAGGCCCCTGCCGGGCTGGACGAGCAGGCCGGCCGGGCCCGGTCGCTGCGCAGCAGGCCCTGGACGCCGGCTCCCATGACGAGTCCTGGCCGGCCTGCGCGCGCTGCACACCCTGATCGTCCTGGGCGAGCAGCGGCGCGAGCAGCAGCCGGACTACACGGCGCTGGCCGCGGCCGATTCCGAGGCGCGCCAGGCGATGCCGGACCTGCTGCCGCTGCTGCTGGCGGCCGGTGGCGGGGACGTCAGCCTGCCCGAGGCGCAGGCGCCCGTGGCCACTGACGGCCGCGGGGGCAGCTGCGAGCCCGACCGCGGCCTGGACGGCACGGGTCAGCCCGGCGCTGCCGAGCAGCCCGCCCCCGTCGGGACCCACGACGAGGCCGCCGAGCCCGTCGCCCCGCAGGCCGAGGTCCTCCAGAGCGACGAGCCCGTCGAGCCCGTCGAGCGCGTGGAGGGCGACGAGGCCGACGAGGCCGACGAGGCCGACATGGGCGCCCTGGGGCAGCGTGCGGGCGCCAACCTCATGCACAGCACGGATGCGGGCCGCGACCAGGGCTCGCCCGCCGCCGAGCAGGACCAGCAGGCACCCGGTGCCGTGGTCCCCGCGGTGACCGAGGACGACCTGGCCGAGCTCGCCGCCCTGCTGGCCGGCCCGGCGGCGTCGAGCGCCCCCAGCGCCCCCGGCGCCGTGCCGGTCCCGGCGCAGAAGAGCAGCCCCGAGCGCACGAGCGCCCGCAGCGGAGCCAGCTCGTCCGGCGGGGACGGCGGCGGGGCGGGCTGCCCGGCCCCGACCGCGCACACGACGCGGCCGAGCGCGCCCGCAACGCCCAGCCGCTGCTGCTGGCCAGCGGCCGCTTCGGGCTGGCCGCCGACCTGCTCGAGAGCGCCGGCGCGCACGGCTCGTGTGAGTTCCTTCTCCGTGAGTTGCTTGGCGGTTACTCACGAGGCCTCACGCGGTGGCTCCTCAACGTCCGGGACCGACACGGCCCTCGTCCGTCAGGAGCCCGAGCTACACCACACCAGGGGACTCACCCGGCTGGCGGTGCGCACGTTCGACGAGGGAGTGCTCCGCGCGATCGCGGTCGCGCATGACCTACCTCTGGACCCGGGACAGCCGGGCGAGGCCCAACACCTTGCGGGGCCAGAACCTGGAGTCGAAGCCCAGGGGGCCCGGGAGCCGCCGTGGCGCCGCGGACCCGACCCGCGCCGCCGCTCTGGCCGCCCTTGACGCACGCTTCCCGCCAGCATCCCTTCATGGCGACACCCCGGAGGCCACGCTCCGCGAGTACTGGTCCGCCGCGTGTCCGTCCGCAGGACTTCGATGGCAGCAGGTCGCGGCCTCCCTGACCCGCGAGGTGCTTGTGCTCACCCCTGACGCGGCTGTCGGCAACCGGGCTGCTGGCGGCTGGTCCACCGTGCTGGCGGCCAACGGGGACGTGCTTGCCGCGATAGACGCTCGCAGCACGTGGGTGAAGTTCGACTTCCTGTTGCCTGAGGATGAAGCACAGCGCTGCGAGCGGCGGGGGCTGGTGCGACTGCACCACCCGCGCTGCTACGGCCGCTGGTGCATGTCCCGCGTCGGTCCGGTGCTGTCCCCGGACCAAGCCAAGGCACTACTGCGCATCGGCATCGATTTCGAGTACCGCAGCCCGTGACGCCACGTCTTAGGCACTCGATGGACACGTCCAACCGGCGCGCCTGAGCAGATGCGGCGTGCCCCCTGAGACGCAGTTCGAGAGCATCGGCGACGACGTCTCCTTGTTTAGCGCGGCATCAGTGAGCCCGTCGGTACTCCGCTGCCAGTTGGTCGGCCTCATACCGTGTGAAGACCCAGTTCTCCCCGTGCTGGTGGGCTCGCAGCAGTTCGTGCCCGCGGGCGGCCTCCCTTCGTCGCCATCCCCGCAACTGCTTGCCGGTTGTGCCCAGGCGAGCGGCCAGGTCCTCTGCGGTGACTTGTTGTTCCATCTCGCCGCACGTCCTCCGAAGTCCGCAAGCCGCCGAAGTCCCTGCTCTTCGGCCCCGATCCTGGACGCCTTGTCCGCGTCCTGCAGCCGAACGGGCTCGCTCAGTCGCACCGGCCAGTGCCCGAGGGCAGCGCCAGCGGGTCCCCGTACGTCATGATCAGAGCAGCACAGAGCGCGCCCGGCGTCGAGAACAGCAAGAGACCGCAGCCAGCACGGGTCACACTCGGGCGGTGCCGGATGAGATCCCGTGGCTGATGGTCTGGCGCGACGTGGCCGCAAGGGTGCGGGCGCACCGCGCCGCCGGCAGGGGTCACCTGGTCACCGAGGACGTCGTGCGCATGGAGACCGTCCTGGCTCTGGACGCGGTCGGTGTGCACGGGGACCGGCTTGCCGTCGAGTACCCCGCCCCGCAACTGCAAGGCGGAAAGTTGGACCTGGTGCTGGACCCTCCTGAGGGCGCCGTGGTCGAGCTGAAGTACCCGCGCGACTCACGGACCG
>JALYMN010000098.1 GCA_030773675.1 Actinomycetota bacterium | reverse complement strand
CACCATGAGGGACACCGACGCGCGCCCGCCAGCCAGGCACTCCTGCTTGACCTCTTCGTACTGCGCCCTGCCGTCCAAGGCCCAGCGTGCATGCGAGGACCAACGCCGCTACCGCCCTCAGCCGCTTATACGTTCAAGAGCCAGCCAGTGCCACTGCCTCGTGTTCGCCCCTGCCTCGCGGTCCCACGTGCGCCTCATCCGGCCGACTGGGCTCTTCGTGACCGCGGGTTCCTTGAAGGTGCCCCCCTCGATCTAGCGGCGCCGTAGTCTCAGCCTCGATCCAGAGTGGCGACGTCAAGGCTCCTGGCTGGTCGCCCGGCAACCGCGCTGCCCGGCACGGTGCTCCCAGGGGAAGATCAGCCCGCGGCCGTTCGGCCTTGGGAAGCCGGGACTGTCAAGTACCGGGTTCGATGGACGCTGTGAACTGCCGCTCGACGGGTCGCTGAGCGGGTGCGGTGCTTCGGTGCAGGGCCTCGTATTCGACGGGTGGGATGAGGCCGATCTCGCCGTGGAGGCGGCGGTAGTTGAACCAGTCGATGTACTCGGCGACGGCGATCTCGAGGTCGTCGATGCTCCTCCACGGCCCGCGGTTGCGGACGAGCTCGGCCTTGAACAGGCTGTTGAACGCCTCGGCCAGGGCGTTGAGGCTCCTATAGTTGTCAAGTCCATCAAGCGGCCTTCTTGACGGGCTCCTGCTGGTGCTGGTGGGTGAGGGCCGGCTCGGGTAGTAGCCGGTAGACCTCGCGGGCGAGGTAGCGCTTGAGACAGCGGATGATCTCCCGCTTGGACAGGCCCTCGGCGGTGCGCCGGGTCACGTAGTCGATGGTCGGCTTGTGCCAGCGCATCCGGACGATCACCGCGCGGTAACCCGCCGGAGTTCTTGCCGAATCTCAGCCAGCTGGCCAGCCACCTCAATGAGCGCCTCCCTGATTTCACTCTGCATGGCGGCACGTTCGATCAGGTCGTCCACCCGCTTGCCCAGTTCCCGCTGGCTCTCGCTGAGGGCGAGCACCTGCGGAACCGAGATCGAGAGTCCCCACAGCAGTGCCAGCACCGCCAGCACCCACCACGGCCACCGGGGAGTGACGGCTCCGATGTAGCCGCCCACGGCGGCGGCCGAGAACGCCCCGACCGTCGTGATTACCGCCCCAGTGTTCCAGCCGACGGTAAGCCGCATCAGTGCCTGCGGTTCCGGTCGTGTCGGTCGCCGTCCCGCTGCGTCGCGCCCTCGCTCACCGGTGAGCCGGCGCCCGAACCCTTCCCAGGCTGGTAGTGAGCCCCTCGTTGCGCAGGTTGCATACGGAGCACCTGGCGCGTCTCCTCGCCGGTCTCCGAGTCGAGCCCGACCACCCGCGACACCTCGACCGGGCCTGCCGTCGCCCTCTGCTGCCTGTACCGCACCACGCGGCCCACTCTCGTCCTATGTCGGTGACTCCTCTCGCCACCCCCCGGTCCTCGTCCGGATTGGGCGGCGTGAGGCGTAGGAGTTGAGCTACGGCAGCTCTCACACACTATGCCGTCGTTGTCGTTGCCGTCCAGCCGGGCGAAGTCGCCGTAGTACGGGAAGTACCGGTCGTAGAACCAATCGGCGCCGGCGACCGTCCCGGCGACTAGCGCCGGCACCTTCACCGCGGCGTTGACCCCTCCGGTGTTGGCCACGGTGAGCTTGTCGGCGACCAGCCAGGCAAGTCCGCAGCGCTGCCCCAACGCGAAGACCGGCGCCAACCCGGCGCACGACACCAGGTTCGGGTCGTCGAACACCGCCGACACCTCGGCTGCGGCATGAGAAAGTCGCATCCAGCGGATGCCCTTCTGTTCACCGGCGGCGCAGCAGCCGCCGCCCGCGGTAGAGCGGGTCGTCGCGGTGCCCGCGCCGGCCGAGGGTCTCCTGCTGCCGGCGCCGGCGGACGTCGTCGACGGCGGCCTGCCCGAGCCGCACGACGTGGAGCGCGTCCAGGACCCGCACCGCGTCGGGCAGGCTGTGCGTCAGCGCGGTGGCGTAGCCCCGGTAGGGGTCCAGCGAGGCGGTTCGGATGCCGTTCCGCCAGGCCGGGTCGCAGGCCGAGAACCAGCTTTGAACTGCGAAGTTGGTGCGACCGGGCACCACGTCGAGCAGCTGCGCGCTCGCCCGGCCGGGCCCGGGCATCGCCACGATGCCGGTCACGAACTGCGTGCTCGTGCCCGCCCGCGCGCTGTGTCCCGAGTGGAGGGGGCAGGCAATGGCGGGCGTGCATCGGCGGGAGTTCCTGCGGTACTCGGCGGCGGGCGCTGCGGCGGCGGTCGCCGCCAGTACGCGTCTTTCACAGCCGGCTGCGGCCGCGGGCCCCTCCGCTGAACCAACAGCCGACCGCACAGGTGCGGCCGCACAGGAGCGGGTGGCGCCGTACGATCCGCAGGAGCGCTACGACCTGGGCATCACCGGCGGTGAGGTGCTGGACCCGAGTCGTGGACTGCGGGCGCGGCGGGACATCGGCATCACGAACGGTCGGATCCGTGCGGTGCGCGTATCCCTGCCCGTTGATCGGGCCGCGCGCGTGCTACCGGTGCCCGGGATGCTCGTCGTGCCGGGTTTGGTCGATCTACACGCTCACGTCTATCCACAGGCCTCGGCGATCGGCTTGCCGCCTGACGAGTTGGTTCCCCTCACCGCT
>JALYMN010000097.1 GCA_030773675.1 Actinomycetota bacterium | reverse complement strand
GGCACGTCGAGGGCGAGCAGGAGGGTGCCGTCGAGCTTGTAGGCGCCGCGGATGAGTTCGCGGGCCGCCGGCGCGACCGTGTCGGGCGGGGTCTCGAAGCTCGCGGCGTCCGTCTCGACGACGTCGCCGATCTGGTCGACGAGCAGGCTGACCGCGCCCTCCTCGGTGCGGACGACGACGTTCATCGGCAGCACCCCGTCGGGTCGGTCGGCCATGCCCAGGCGCCGGCGCAGGTCGAGCGCGGTGATGACCTGACCGCGCAGGTTGATCAGCCCGCCGACAGCGCCCGGAGCGAGCGGCACGCGGGTCATGGCCTGGTAGCGGATGACCTCCTGCACGGTCTCCACCTCCACCCCGAACAGGTGGCCGTCGAGCACGAAGGTCGTGAACTGCTGCGTCCCGGTGGACTGCCGGGTCAGAGCGGCCGCCGCCATGGTCAGATCCCCGCCATCTCGTGATAGAAGTTGGGGTCCGCCGCGAGGATCGCGGAACGGACGTCGAGCAGCTCGGTGATGTGGTCCTGCACGACGGCCGAGCCCAGCAGGCCGTGGTCGTCGAGGTCACTCCTTGCGACCAGCGCCTGCTCGGCGATGTCGAGGATGGCGTCGACGACGAGCCCGACGCTGCGCCCGCCTTCGCTGTACACGACGACCTGCACGCTGCCGCCGGCCGGCGACTCGGCCCAGCCGGCCCCGAGGAACGACGACAGGCGCACCAGCGGCAGGATCTGGCCTCGGTACTGCACGACTTCGCGCGAGCCCACGTGCTCGATCGAGCTGGACGCGAACTCCTCCAGCCGGGTGACCATCGCGAGCGGGATCGCCATCCGGCGGTCGGCTCCGAGGCCGACGACGAGCAGCGACTGGACGTCGGAGTCCGCGGCGGCGTCGTTGACCGCCCGGTCGTCCACGAGCCCGCGGTCGCGCCCGGCCGTGAGCACGTTGGCCTGCTGGGCGAGCGCGAGGACGTCGAGGATCAGCGCCACCCGCCCGTCGCCGAGGATCGTGGCGCCGGCGTAGCAGGGGATGCCCTTGAGCTGCTTGCCGAGCGGCTTGACGACGATCTCCTCGGTGTCGCAGACGTCGTCGACGACGAGGCCGAACTGCCGCTCCTCGGCCTGCAGCACGACGATGTAGACCGTCTCGCGACTGCGGTCGAGCTGGCCGGGGCCGACTCCGAGCTCGCGGTCGAGGTAGACCAGCGGGAGCAGGTTGCCGCGCAGCCGGTAGACCGGCGCGCCCTGGATCGTCTCGATGCCCTGCAGGCCCTCCCCCTCGAGCCGGACCAGCTCGAGCAGGTTCACCTGCGGGATCGCGTAGCGGTCCTCCGAGCACGTGACGGTGAGCGCCGGGATGATCGCGAGCGTCAGCGGGATCTTGATGCGGAAAGTCGTCCCGCGACCGACCCGGCTCTGCACGTCGATCGTGCCGCCGATCTTCTCGATGTTCGTCTTCACGACGTCCATGCCGACCCCGCGGCCGGAGACGTTCGTGACGGCCGCGGCGGTCGAGAAGCCGGGCAGGAAGATCAGGCTGGTGATCTCGCGCTCGCCCATGCGGGCGAGCTGCTCGGCGGTGACCAGGCCCTTGTCCAGCGCCTTGGCGCCGATGACGGCAGGGTCGATGCCCTTGCCGTCATCGGTGATCTCGATGTTGACCTGGCCCCCCTCGTGGAAGGCGCGCAGCAGCAGGGTGCCCTCGGTCGGCTTGCCCTTGGCCAGGCGCTCCTGCGGGGTCTCGATCGCGTGGTCGACCGCGTTGCGGACCAGGTGGGTGAGCGGGTCCTTGGTGGCCTCGAGGATGGTGCGGTCGAGCTCGGTCTCCTTGCCCTCCATCACCACGCGGACCTGCTTGGCGAGGCTCGTCGACAGGTCGCGGACGACGCGCGGCACCTTGTTCCAGACGCTGTCGATGGGCTGCATGCGCGTCTTCATGACGCCCTCCTGCAGCTCACTGGCGATCAGGTTGAGCCGCTGCGACGAGCGCACCAGGTCGGCGTCCTGGCGGGTGGAGGCGTGCTGCACGATCTGGTTGCGGGTGAGCACCAGCTCCCCGACCAGGTTCATGAGCGCGTCGAGCAGGTCCACGTCGACGCGGATGCTGCTGTCGGCCACCGAGCGGCGCGGGTCGGCCTGGGCCTCCAGAGCCTGCTCGACGTCGGCCGGCTGCGCGGCGCCCTGCTGTACGAGGATCTCGCCGAGCTTGCGCTCGTCGCCGAGGCGCTGCTCCACGACCGCGGTCACGACGTCCTGGGTGTCGACGGCGCCCTGCGCGAGGAGCACCTCGCCGATCTTGGGCGTGTCGATCGGCTCGGGCTCGACCGCCGGGGCGGGCGCCTCGGCCGCCTCCGCGGTGTCCACCGGCAGCGTCTGCAGGCGGGTCAGCGTGGCGAGCAGCGCGCTGTGGTCCGGGTCGCCCTCGGCACCCGTGCTCTCGATGGTGCTCAGCAGGCCGCGGACGGCGTCCACCATCTCGAGCAGGGCACTGGTGATCTCGGGCGTGAGCGACAGGGCACCGTCGCGCAGCCGGGAGAGCAGGTTCTCCCCGACGTGTGCGACCGCCTCGAGCTTGCTGTAGGCCAGGAAGCCGCTGGTGCCCTTGATCGTGTGGATCGTCCGGAAGACGCTGCCCAGCAGATCCCGGCTCGTCGGGTCCTGCTCCAGTGCGAGCAGGTCCTGGTCCAGCTGGTCGAGGTTCTCGTGGCTCTCGACGAGGAACTCCTGGACGATCTCGTCCATCTCATTCACGCGCGGCTCCTCCGGCGACGGTGCAGGTGCGCCGGCCCGACCGGGGCGGCGTGTTCTGCAGACGCATCGGACAGATCCACCCCGCAGGTGAGCGGTGGCCCTGTCCTCACCCGAGAACGGTCCGGACGGGTGGGGGCGCCTAGTCCGTGGCGGTCGCCCGGCCGGGGCACTCACGTGCCCGCCCCCGGTGCCGATGGTGTCCGGGAAGGAGGCCGTCGTGGATGCCCTTGCCGCTCTGCTCACCCGTGAGCGCCTGCTCGTCGAGCTCGTCGTGTTCAAGCTGGTCGAGATGCGCCAGCTGCTGCTGGCCGGGGAGACCCGTTTCCTCGGCTGGGCCGCGGAGGAGCTCGAACGTGCCGCGACGGCGGTGCGCGAGACCGAGCTCGAGCGCGCCGTCCTGGTGGGCGGGCTCGCCGCCGACCTGCGCACGCAGACCGGCTCGGACCCGGAGCCGACGCTGTCGGCCCTCGTCGAGGCTGCCCCGGAGCCGTGGCGCACCCTGCTGGCCGAGGCTCAGGCCTCGCTGCGCACCAGCACGGCCGAGGTCGCCGAGCAGATGGCGGCCGTCCGACGGCTCGCCGAGGCCGGCAGCCGCGGGCTCGCCGACACGCTGCGCCGCCTCGACCCGGACCCCGCCGGCCCCACCGGCCGCGAGCCCGAGCTGGCGACGTACGGGCCGCACGCCCGCTACGTCGAGAGCACCCCCCGTCCGCGCGTCTCGCACTCCCTCTAGGCGGAAGCATGTCCTCGTTCTCGAGCCTGCACATCGGCGCGTCGGCGCTGTTCGCCTCCTCCCGCGCCGTGGAGGTGGCGGCGCACAACGTCGCCAACGCCAACACCGCCGGCTTCACCCGCCAGCGCCTGGAGGTGCAGACCGCCACGCCGACCGCCGGCACGCCGGGCATCCGGGGCGACGGCATGCGCGGCATGGGCGTCACCGTGCTCGCCGTCGACCGGCTCCGGGACCGGCTGGCCGACGTCGCCTACCGCAGCGAGGCCAGCGTCGCCGGTGCCTCCGCCGCCCGCTCGTCGGCCCTGTCCCGCACCGAGTCGGTCCTGGGCCCGTACGGCCAGGGCGGCTCCGAGGCCTACTCGCGCTTCCTCGCCGCCTGGGACTCCCTCAGCCTGAACCCGTCGGACGCGGCCGCGCGCAGCAGCGTCCTCGCCGCCGGCGACGCCCTCGCCAACAGCCTGCGCGGCAGCGCGCAGGGGCTGGTCGACGTCAGCCGCGAGATCGGCCTGCGCGTTCAGGACCAGGTCGGCGAGCTCAACGGCCTGCTGGACAACGTCGCCACGCTCAACCTGGCCATCCAGGACGCCGTGGTGGCGGGCAGCAAGCCCAACGACCTGCTCGACCAGCGCGACACGGCGCTGGACCGCATCACCTACCTCACCGGCGCCCGGGTCGAGCAGGACGGCAGCTCGGCCGACGTGCTGCTCGGCGACACCCCGCTGGTGGCGCGCGGCACCGCAGCCCGCGTGGCCGCCTCGGGCACGCCGCTGACCCTGGCCGTCGACGGCCGCCCCACGCCCGCGACGGGCCAGCTCGGCGGCTACCTCAGCGCGGTCAACTCCGACCTGCCGGACTACTCCGCACGGCTGGACGCGCTCGCCCTCGGCCTGCGCGACGCGGTGAACGCGGTGCACACCGGCGGCCGGGACCTCAGCGGCACGCCCGGCAGGCCCTTCTTCACGGGGGACAGCGCGCTCGAGCTGCGGGTCGAGCCCGCGCTCACCGAGGACGGGGTCGCGGCGTCCCGGAGCGGCCAGGCCGCCGACGGGGAGAACGCCCTCGCGATGAGCGAGCTGCGCACCCGCCCCGCTGTCGGCACGGCGACGGGCGCCGAGGCGCTGCGCGCCTTCGGCGGCCGGGTCGGCCAGGCCGTCGTGGACGCCGAGCGCAACGCGGCCAACGGCGAGCTGAGCCTCGCCGGCGCCACCGCGACGCGCGCCGCCGTCAACGGGGTCAACGTCGACGAGGAGATGGTCGACCTCGTCAAGTTCCAGCACGCCTACTCCGCGGCCTCCCGCGTCATCAGCGTCATCGACGACATGCTCAACCGGATCATCAACGAGATGGGTCGCTAGCCGTGCGCGTGTCCACCACCAGCATCTATCTCACGACCTCGCGCGGCCTCGGCGCCGCGCTCGGCCGCGTGCAGGAGGTCTCGGAGAAGCTGTCGTCGGGCCGTCAGGTCAACGCCTGGTCCGACGACACGCCGGCGGCCACCTCCGCCACGGCCTACCGGGCGCAGGAGGCCGACTGGACCTCCTTCGCCCGCTCGGTCACCGACGCCAAGGGGTGGCTCGACGCTACCGACGGGACGCTGCAGTCCATGTCGTCGCTGCTCACCCGGGTCCGCGGGCTGGCCACGAGCGCGGTGAACGGCGGCCTGTCCTCGCAGGCGCGCCAGGCGGTCGGCGACGAGATCGAGCAGCTGCGCACCGAGCTGCGCGATCTCGGCCAGACCCGCCACCTCGGCCGCTCCCTGTTCGGCGGGTTCGGGGAGCACGCGCTCGCGACCGACGGCAGCGGACGGGTCTCCTACGCCGGCGACGACGGCGCGGTGCGCCGGCAGGTCAGCCCGACGGTCGTGCTGCCGGTCAACGTCGGCGGCCGCGAGCTGTTCGGGTTCGACGACTCCGGCGCCGACGTGTTCGCGACGCTGACCGAGCTGGCGGACGTCGCGAGGAGCGGCGACACCACGGCCATGTCCGGCCTGCAGCACCGCCTCGAGGGCCACGCCGCGGCCGTTCGCAACGGCCTGTCGAAGGTCGGTGCGACGTACAACCAGGTCGACGCGGCCGGGCAGGCCGGGTCGGTGGCGCTGCAGGACATCGCCAGCCGGCGCACCGAGCTCGAGGACGTCGACATCGCCGAAGCCGTGCTCAAGCTCAACGCGGCCCAGGCCAGCTACCAGGCCGCGCTCGGCGCGGCCGCCAAGGCCAACCTCCCCTCGCTCGCCGATTTCCTGCGCTAGCCCGCAGCGCCACCCCCGCTGTCTGACTGCGCAGGATGCGCAGCGGCTCTCACCACGGACGGTCCGCACCCGGGACCCCTCATGACCTCCTCTGCCGCGCTGGACGTCTCCGTCGTCCTGCCACTCCTGCACGACGCCCGTTCCCTGCTGGCCACCGTCGAGCTGCTGGCCGAGCGCTGGCCGGACGACGTCGCCGGCGAGCTGGTCGTGGTCAGCGGGCCGCTCGGCGCGCGCGACCGCACCCTGCTGGCGGCGGTCGAGGGCGACGTGCGGCACGTCCTGCTGGAGTCCGGCACCCCCACCTTCGGCGCCCTGGCCCGTGCGGGCGGCCGGGCCGCCGCAGCGCGCCGGCTGCTGCTGCTCGACCAGGACCGGTGCCCCGAGTCCGACGGGCTGCGCGCCGGGCTCGCCGGGCAGCGCGTGCCCGGGTGCCTGGTCGTGAGCGCCGCCGAGCTGGACGGCCCCGAGGTGCTGACCAGCGCCCTGGACCTCCGCAGCCTGACCGCGCTCGTGCACGGCCTGCGGCCCCGCCCGGTGGCACGCCCGGCGCCGCTCGCGCCGGCAGGGTGCCCACGGCCCGACCGGTCGCCCGGCCTGCTCAGCATCGTCGTGCCCGGTCTCGACGCCCTGCCGGCGCTGCGGAGCACCCTGGACTCCGTGCGCCGGTGCACGTCACGCCCCTACGAAGTGCTCGTCGTCAACGGCAGCACACCGGCGGCCGCCGCGTTGTCGTCGTCCTACGCCGAGGGCACCCGCGTGGTCCCGGCCCCCGTCGGCGCCGGGATCGCCGGATTATGGAATGCCGGCCTGCGCGAGGCGCGCGGTGAGCACGTCGCCCTGCTGACGCCCGGGACGCTGGTCCCCCGCGGCTGGGACGACGCGCTCCTCCTGCCGCTGGAGCGCGATCCGGACGTGGCGGCAGTCGGACCCCGGGCCGTCGGCACCCCCGGCACCCAGGCGGTGCACGGACCCGTCGCCCGCGGAGCGGGGCAGGCCCGGCAGGCGGCCCAGGCCTGGCAGCGCCAGTACCGCGGCGTCGTCCGGGCGACCCAGCTGCTGGCCGGCCCGTGCGTCGTGCTCCGCGCGAGCGCCCTGGACGAGGTCGGTCTGCTGCACGAGCAGCTCGACGCCCCGGACTCCGCTCTGATCGCGCTGTCCGCCCGGCTGCGAGCGGCCGGTGGCGGCCTGGTCGTCGCCGACGAGGTGCTCGTGCAGCCGGGCCCGGCGCTGCGCCGCGGCGACTCCGGGCGCCCGGAACACGAGCAGCTGGCCGACGTGCGCGCCGTCCTGCGCGAGGCGGGGTGCCCGCTGCTCAGCGCGACGCTCATCGTCAAGGACGAGCAGCGCTCGCTGGCGGTCAGCCTGGCCGCCGTTCGCGACCTCGTCGACGAGATCGTCATCAGCGACACCGGCTCCACCGACCGCACCGTCGAGGTCGCGCAGGCTCTCGGCGCGCGTGTGGTGCACCGGCCCTGGACCTCCGACTTCGCCGCCGCGCGCAACCACGCGCTCGAGGCGGCCACCGGGCTGTGGGCGCTGGTCGTCGACGCGGACGAGCAGCTCGTCGCACCGGACGACGTGCACGACGAGCTGTGGACCGCCCTGCTGGCCACGTCGCTCGACGGCGTGATGATCCCCGTGCGCAGCGCCGCGAAGGACAGCGACGTGTCGACGGTCGAGCACCCGTCGGTGCGGCTGATGCGACGGGAGGTGCTCACCTGGCGCGGGGCTGTGCACGAGACGCCGGCACGCCGGGACGGCGCGGAGCCGCGCTGCGCGAGCGTGCGGCTCGTGCACATCGACCACGACGGCTACCGCCAGGAGGTCATCGAGGCGAAGGACAAGACCGGCAGGAACCTGCAGCTGGCCGAGCAGGACTACCTGAGCACGCAGGTGGAGCACGGCGGTCGCAGGCGCTGGAAGGGCGCCTTCGAGCTGAGCCGGGCGCTGCGACAGGCCGGCGTCGACGACCCCAGGCGCGAGGACCTGCTGCGCGAGGCGCTCGACCTCATGCCGGCCGAGATCGTGCACCTGCGGGTCGACGCACTGCTCGGCCTGTCCGACCTGCTGCTCGCGCAGGGACGGCACCAGGAGGCCGAGCAGGCCGCCGGCCAGGCGGCCGAGGTCTTCCCGGGCAGCGCCCGCGCTTGCTACGCCCGAGCCCTCACGGTGCGGGCGCAGGACGAGCCCGAGCGTGCCCTGGCACTCATCGAGCGGACCCGCCTGGACGGGACGAGCAGCGACCGCGGCGAGATGCGCAACCACGGGATCGAGCAGGTGCTGCTGCCCACTCTGCACGGCGAGCTGCTGGTGGCCGGCGGGCGACCGGCCGAGGCGCTCGCGGTGCTGCGGCCGGTGCTCGAGGTGATGCCGGACACGTTCACCGCGTGGGCGGCACTGCAGGCCGCGGTGACCGCCACCCACCCGCAGGACTGGCCGGAGCGGCTGGGGCGGCTGGTCAGCGGCGCGCCGGCCCAGGCTCTGCGGGCCTACCGCGGGCTGTCCGAGCCGGAGC
>JALYMN010000096.1 GCA_030773675.1 Actinomycetota bacterium | reverse complement strand
CAACAAGGCCATCCGCGCCTTCATCGATGGCTGGAACGACCGCGCCCACCCGTTCATCTGGACCAAGACCGCCGACCAGATCCTCGCCAAAGCCGACCGGAAGAAGACTTCGACTACGGCCCACTAGAGCACCTGTTTGGGGCAAAGCCCGCCTCAGCGGCCGCCGCCACCGTCCCGGCCGAACTCGGCCCAGCCACCGGGGTGCGGCCGGAGTCGGATCGTCCTGACCCCGTCGTCGCCGAGCAGGTGCATCGTCGTCGGATCCGTGTCGCGCTGCACCGCCGATACCCGTGCCGGTCGGACGCCCAGGACGTGTACACCGCGAGCCGCGCCTGGATGTCCGCTGCCCGCAGCGGCCAGGAGTCCGGTGCCACGGTGGCGGTGGCCTCGTCCGACCCACAGGCCGAGCAGACGGGGATGCACCGGCAGCGGGTGACCCTGGAGCCGGCCGGCGCGAGGCCGCCCTGGACCAGCGGCTCCCGGCACCGAGGGCACTCCTTGTCGTCGACGGCACGGGTGGCGACGAGCTCGGCGATGAGCACGGCGCTGCTGCTGTCGATCACGCCGCTCGTCAGGGCGGCGGCCAGGCAGTCGGGCCTGAAGGCGTGGGTGCCGGAGAAGGTGTTGATGCGGATGTCTCTGGGTTGGGTGGGCGGCCACGGTGTCGACCGGGCCCTCAGCGTCAGCGGGGTGTCAAGGCGGTCTGACAGGCGGTCACGGCTGCTGCGCCTGGAAGATCCGGCTGCGAGCGGGCAGGGCCGGCTACACGGCGCGCAGCCACGCAGCGCCTGCGAACGCCCGGTCCAGCGTGGCGGTGGTCTCGGCGTGGCTCTGCGGGAACAGGTGGCCGTAGGTGTCCATCCTCTCGGTGATCGAGGCGTGCCCGAGGCGTGCCATGACGACCAGCGCGTTCTGGGTGTCGGCGATGAGCAGACTGGCGTAGGTGTGCCGCTCCGGGCGGGGCCGGCCGAGCCTGCCCGCGCCGGTGGTCGCGTCGCTGCTGGTGCTGCAGGCGTTGCACGGGCTGTCGGATCGGGAGGCCGCGGAGGCGGTCACGTTCGATCTGCGGTGAAGGCAGCGGTCGGGCTGCCGGTGACCGCGCCGGTTCCACCCGACCACGTTGACGTACTGGCGGGCCCGACTGGCCGGCTCGGAGCGGCCGGATCGGGTGTTCGAGGCGGTCCGGGAGCTGGTCGGGCAGACCGGGGCGCTGCGCGGCAAGACCCGGCGGGCGCTGGACTCCACCGTGCTGGACGACGCGGCCACCCAGGACACCGTGACGCAGCTGATCGCGGCGGTCCGCCGGGTCGCCCGCACCCTGCCCGACGGGCAGCGGCTGGTGCAGACCGCGGCGACGCGCTCGGGGCATGACTACTCCCGGCCGGGCAAGCCGGAGATCGCCTGGGACGACCCGCCCGCCCGCGAGCAGCTCATCGACGGTCTGGTCCGCGACGCCCACGCGGTGCTGGCCGCGGTGACCGGCGCCGAACAGGCCGGCGAGCTCGTGCTCGAAGGGCCGGCCGCGGACGCGGTCGGGCTGCTCGGGCTGGTCGCTGGTCAAGACGTCGAGCTCGTGCCCGACCCGGAGAACTCCGACGGACCGGAGAACTCGGACGGACCCGGGCGGTGGCGGATCGCGCAGCGGGTCGCCCCGGACCGGGTGATCAGCACCGTCGACCCGGATTCGCGGCACGCCCACAAGACCACCAGCCGACGGCAGGACGGTTGCGAGGCCCACGTGGTCGTCGAGCCCGACCCCGGGATCGTGACCGCGTGTGCGGTCACCAAGCCCAGCGGCGAGGGCAGCAGCGACGCCACGGCCGGGGCCGCGCTGCTGGCCACCGACCCCACCGTTGAAGAGTCGGTGGAGGTGCTCGGGGACTCGGCCTACGGCACCGGGCAGATGCTCGCCGCGCTGTCCACGGCGGGGCATGAGCCGCTGGTCAAGCCCTGGCCGATCAACCCCGCGGTGCCCGGCGGCTTCACCGTCGACGACTTCACCGTCAGCACCGAGGCGGGCACGGTCACCTGCCCGAACGGCGTCACCCGCCCGGTCAACCGTGTCCGGCAGGTCAACTT
>JALYMN010000095.1 GCA_030773675.1 Actinomycetota bacterium | reverse complement strand
GAGGAGGAGAGATGACGACGAACAGCGGAGACGCCACGACGACCGGCGGAGCGGGCGCCGTGGACGAGTCCGGGAGCGTCCCCGTGGACACCCCGAGCAGCAGCGAGTCGCCGTACGACATCGGTCTCGTCACCGACGCCGACGCCGACGAGACCGGCCCGGAGCCGCTGGACACCGACCTGGAGGACAAGCAAGTCCGGGGCGAGGCTTAACCCACCTCCGCGCTCCGACGGCCCAGGCCGGGATCACTCCCGCGAAGGAGGTAGTCATGAGCCTGGTCCACGACCTGGTCCCCTGCGGCCAGTGCAGGTTGACCTTCGTGTCGAAGTTCGGACTACGGCGCCACGAGCTGCTTGACCACACCCCGGCGCGTGACGGGGCCGCGCTTCGGTCTGCAGCGCTCGGCGATCGGCACCCTCGTCGAGCGCACGACCATGGACGCACACCGGCATCGTCGTCGACATCGGCGGCGGCAACAGCTCGCTCGCGACTGGACTTCTCGAGGTCGACGAGGCTGGTGATCCACGGGACGCTGCGCCGCCAGACCCGCCTGTGCGGCGGCGCCTCCTCGACCAGCTAGCTACTCCTGGGCCGCCGCCGGCTCCGACGGCTCCCTGTCCTCCACGGCCAAGTCCGGGGCGTGCGAGTTCACCGTCGACACGGTCCGGCCGAACGCCCCGGCGGTGTCCTCGACCGACTATCCCAACGACGGGAAGTGGTACGGCGCGGCGGGCACGGCGGGCAGCTTCACTCTCGACCCTCCCGAGGGCGACACCACCGCAGTGCAGTGGCGGCTCAACAACGGGCCGCGCAGCGCCCCGATCGCCACCACCGGCGCCCCGGTCAGCATCACGCTCACCCCCACGGTCGAGGGCCCGCACACGCTCAAGGGCTACACCCGCGACCGGGCGGGCAACCGGTCGGCCTCGTCTCCTACACCTTCAACGTCGGCGCCGGCACGGTGACCGCCCCCACGCCCGGGGCCCGCACCGCCAAGCAGTTGCCGCTGGCCGCGGTCGCCCGCGCCGAGTTCACCGGCGCCACCTTCCAGTACCGCCGCGGCCCGACCGAGTCGTGGCAGAACCTGCCGCTCGGCCACGTCACCAGCGGCGGCACCGCGCTGACCGGCTGGCCGGTGCTCACCACTTCCGCCGACGGCTCAGCCAGCGTCAGCGGGCTGGTCTGGGACGCCGCTGCCACCCTCGGCGGCGACGGGCTGGTCGAACTGCGCGCGGCGTTCACCGGGACGACCAGCGCCAACACCGTGGGCGTGCCGGTCATCGTGGACCGGCAGGCCTCCGCCGCCGGCAGCGACGAGATCGGCCCGGGCGCGGTGAACCTGCTCACCGGCGACTACGTCATCTCCGACACCGACGCGGCCGCGTTCGGCGTCGCGCTGTCCCGCACCAGCTCCTCACTCGACCCGCAGCTCGGTGCCCGGCAGGCCGGGCAGTCCGCGCTGTTCGGCCCGCAGTGGGCCGTCGGCGGCGAGTCCGCCGCCGACACCGACTACACCTCGCTGCGCCAGCCCACCACCGCCACCGCCGAGCTCGCCCTGTCCGACGGCACGCTCGTGCAGTTCACCAAGACCACGAGCGGCTGGACGGCTGAGCCGGGCGCGGAGCACCTGGCTCTGACCGGGCCGGACACCGCCGGGCGGTGGACGCTGCGCGAGGACGACGGCACCGTCACCACGTTCGCCAAGCCGACGAGCAGCGCCACCGTCGCGACCGTGGAGACCACCAGCCCGCCCGGCCCGGCCAACACCACCCGCTACGTCTATGAAACCGACCCGGCCGCGACCAGCAAGGTGCGGCTCAAGCGGATCCTCGCCCCCACCTCGGCGATCGCCGACCTGGCCACCTGCAACACCGCCACCCCGCCGGTCGGCTGCCGGGTGCTCGAGCTGGTCTACGCCACCTCCACCACCGCCACCACCAGTGCGCTTGGCGACTACACCGGCCGGGTGTCGTCGGTGCGGCTGTGGGCCGCCACCCCGCGCAGCGGCAGCACCGCCGCGGCGATGACTGCCACCACGATCGCCGCCTACGCCTACGACGGCGCCGGCGACCTGCGCGAGACCTGGGACCCGCAGATCAGCCCGGCCTTGAAGACCGGCTACGGCTACACCAGCGGGCGGATCACCACCGTCACCGAACCCGGGCAGAAGCCCTGGACGCTCGGCTACGACAGCACCGGCCGGCTCACCAGCGCAAGCCGGGCCACCCTCACCCCCGGCACCGACGCCACCGAGAACGGCACCGCCACCACCACCGTCGTCTACGACGTCCCGGTCACCGGCGCCGGCGCCCCCTACGACCTGTCACCCAGCGCCGTCGCGCAGTGGGGACAGACCGATCAGCCGACCACCGCCATCGGCGTCGTCCCCCCGTCCCCGACGACCGGCGCGGCCAGCACCGACCTCACCCGCGCCGAGATCCACTACCTCAACGTCACCGGCCGGGAGGTCAACACCGCCAGCCCGGGCGGGCACCTCGACGTCACCGAGTACGACAACCTGGGCAACACCCTGCGCGAACTCACCGCCAGCAACCGGGCCCTCGCCCTCGGCGCCACCCCGGACAGCGTCGCGGAACTGGCCGAGTTCGGACTGGAGACCGCCAGCGTCGCCGACCGCGCCGAGCAGCTGTCTACCCGCAACAGCTACAGCAGCGACGGGCAGCGGCTGCTCGAGACCCTCGGCCCGCTGCACACCATCCGGCTCGAGACCACCCAACCGGCCACCGACAGCGCCCCGGCCCTGTCGGCCGGCGCCGAGGTCGCCGCTCGCCAGCACACCCGCATCGGGTACGACGAAGGACGTCCCGCCGACGCCACCGCAGAGAACCTCCCTACCCGAGTCGACGTCGGTGCGCAGATCGACGGCCGCGAGAACGCCCCCGACGCCGACATCCGCACCACAACCACCAGCTACGACTGGACCCTCGGGCTGCCCACCCGAACCGTCAACGAACCGGGCGACGGCAACTTGGCAATAAGCCGCACCACCAGCTACGACAACCAGGGAAGGGTCACTGAGACCCGGATGCCCAAGGCCGTCAGTGGCACCGGCGGGGACGCCGGCACCACGCGGACCAGTTACTACACCGGCACCGCCGGCACCGGACCGTGCGACAACCGGCCGGAATGGGCTGACTTGGTCTGCCAGACCACCCCGGGCGGGCCGATCACCGGTGGTGGAAGCAACCCCACCGAACTGCCAAGCGCAACCACGACTTACACCCGCACCGGCAAGGTCTCCACCGTTACCGAGACGGCCAACGGCGTCACTCGCACGGCGACCACCACCTACGACACTGCCGACCGCCTAACGACGGCCACCGTGAGCGGAGGAGTTGGCACCGCCGTCGCCCCGGTGCATGTGGTCTACGATCCAGTCTCAGGGCAAGCTATCGAGACGCGCAGCCTCGACGCCGCCGGCGTGGTCACCGCCAGAATTATGCGGGACTACGACACGCTCGGCCGGCTGCGCGCCTACACCGACGCCGACGCCGGCACCACCACCACCGAGCACGACGCGCTCGACCGGCCGGCCAAGATCACCGACGGCACCGGCGCCACCACCAGTTACACCTACAACACCGACCCAGCCACCGGCGGCGACCCCCGCGGCTTGATCACCTCCGTCACCGACAGCGCCGCCGGCACCTGGACCGCCCGCTACGACCCCGACGGCGGACTCAGCTCCGCCAGCCTGCCCGGCGGACTCCACCTGACGACCAGCAGCGACCCGACCGGAGCCGACCGAACCCGCACCTACACCCGCGACGGGCTGGCCGACCCGGTCCAGCACGAGACCGTCGTCGAGAACATCCACGGCCAGTGGCTCACTCACGACGGCGTGTCCGACCAGAACTACAGCTACGACAAAGCCGGCCGGCTCACCCAGGTCGCCGACACCGTCACCACCGGCGACGGCTCCGGCGCCACCTGCACCACCCGCACCTACGGCTTCGACGCCAACAGTAACCGCACCCAGCAGACCAGCCTGACCGGCGCCATCGGCGCCGACTGCCCCGCCCCGGGCAGCACTGGCGAGACCGTCCAGACCCGCAGCTACGACAGCGCGGACCGACTCGTTGACCCTGGTTACGCCTACGACGCTTTCGGCCGCACCATCACCCTTCCCGGTGGTACGACCATCGGCTTTCACACGAACGATCTGGCCCAGAGTCAAAGCACGAGCACGCGCAAGAAGACATGGGCTCTCGACCCTAGCCTCCGCTTCCGTACCACGGTGACGCAAACCGCTGATGGGGCAGGCGGGTGGTCAAGCGGCACCACTACGATCAACCACTACAGCGACGACACCGACAGTCCCGCCTGGATCGACGAAGGCGACGGCACTGTCACCCGGTACAACCGCACCTTGGACGGTAGTACGATGGAGAGCCGCAACGGTGCGGTGACCCTCGCGCTCACCACTATGCACGGCGACGTCACGACCAGGATCAGCATCACCAACGCCACCGCTCCTGCACTGATAAGCGACACCGACGAGTTCGGCAATGTCCGGACTGGTACCACAGTTGGCCGGTACGGTTGGCTCGGGAGTGCGCTGCGCGAGCAGACGGACGGTCTGATGCTCATGGGTGTTCGACTGTACGATCCGAGCATCGGCCGCTTCCTACAGGTTGACCCTGTGCCAGGTGGAAGCGCGAATGCTTACGAGTACGCCGAGCAGGACCCAGTCAACTTGGCCGACCTCAACGGGGACTGTGCTAGATGCATTGTCATTATTGTCAGTAAGGCGCGGAGCGGGTTGGCCGCTATGTGGCGCGCCGCCAGGCGCTTCGGCAGGGCGGCGAAAAGGTACTACACCATCGCTGCGGTACGCGTCTTCGGCGCGGGACGTGGCTTTATTGAGCCCAACAAGCTGCACTTCTTAGTACACGATAAGCACGCAAGCCAGTTTGCCCAGATAGGCTACGGACCGAGCAATGCACCAGCGCTGGCTCGGGTGATTCGCGGCGCGGGGGCGCGTCTCGGGCGGTGGGGTTGGCGCAGGACCCCTTACGGGTTGAAGAAGGAGACTACGCTCGTTGTCAGAGGCCCTAATGGAAAGTTGGCGCGCTTGAACATGGTGTGGCAGATCGACTACGGACGGAGGAGCCCGAGGTTGGTCACTGCCTTCCCGCAGGTCTTCCGTTAGGATCGGGCGAAATTATGGTTACAGATAGTGGCGATGAGATATCGCTATCGGTAGAACCCCCAAGCGCCGGCGATCCCGTATCCCTGGTTGATGAGTCAGGCTGCGATCTCCTAGTGGACGCAGTATGCAAAGTGATGACAAGGACGTGGAGCTACGTCGTTCCCATGAACAGCAGTGGCAGTCAGGCGCGCTACGAGACGGATAATATCCACGACGTCCTCGTGCTGGCCGCCGAGCATCAACTCGTCGCTCTGGAGGGCAGTACTGGCAGGGAGCGCTGGAAGCGCTGGCTTGATCAACCGGTTACTGATCTGTTCCTATACGCGCGACGGGATATCGTCGCCACGTTGCTGGATGACCGCGTCTGCTTAACCCGTCTGTCAGACGGGTCACGGGTTGGGTGCATTGAGCTCCCGGAGGTGGCCGTGTCGGGCCGACTGCTCCCAAATGGCAAACTGGAGGTCCGGCTCCTTAATGATCGAGCTGTACGTCTCGCATTGAGTGCAGAGTAGTGACGCGTCGCTTCATAGGAGGCGCAGGATCGGCGCGGTCGAGAGCCGTCTCGCCAGCAGGCGGATATACGGCTCTTTCCGTCATGAAGCGTGGAGGGAGTTGTTCGGCGCGTAGCTCGGCCGGGGCCTGAGGAGGGGCCTGGGGCCTCACGATCGCGGCGTCTAGGACGCGATGGAAGCGAGGCCCCAGGTGAACGAGAACGGTAGTGCTGGCACGGCCCTGCTTGGGCTGTTGCGGTTCCGACTGCTGGTGGTGTCGGAGCAGAACGGCGAGCTCGAGCAGGCGGTCGAGACGACCGCTGAACGGGACTGGTGCGACGGCTGCGGGGTCGCGGCGGTCGCGCATGGCCGGCGGCTGGTCCAGGTACGCGATCTGCCCTCGGCCGGCCGCCCGGTGACGCTGCTGTGGGTCAAGCGGCTGTGGCGCTGCCCGGAGCCGGCGTGTCCGCGCCGGACGTGGACCGCGCGCAGCGAGCACATCCGGGCGCGGGCGTCGTTGACCGAGCGGGCCCGCCGGGAGGCGTGCCGGCTGGTCGGGCTGGACGTTGATGGCGCTCGCCGAAGTTCCCTGGCTTTGCTTATCGAAAGTCCCCACCCTGAGCGGTGGTGAAGATAGTGGGTCGGAGGTCGCGGCGCACGGCTTGGCGGAGCGTGTCGGCGTGGGCGTGGTGTGAACGCAGTCGGTAGCTGTCGCCGTCGAGGTGCATGACGACGCTGCGGTCCAGGAGTCGGTCGAGCATGGCGGCGGCGAGCATGTCGTCGCCGAGGACCTGCCCCAGCTGGCGATGCCGCGGTTGGTGGTCAGCACGATCGAGGTCTTCAGGTGGCGTTGGCTGACGACTTGGAACAGCGCGGCGGCGGCGTCGGCGGGCAGCGGGAGGTAGCCGAGTTCGTCGATGACCAGCAGGGTCGGGCCGGCGTAGAAGCGCATGGTGGTGGCCCAGCGGCCTTCGATGGCGGCGCGGTGGCAGCGGGCGGCGAGGTCGGCGGCGGTGGTGAAGTAGGTGCGGTAGCCGGCCTCGGCGGCTTTGCGGGCCAGGCCGATGGCGATGTGGGTCTTGCCGACGCCGGGTGGTCCGACGAGCAGCACGTTGCGGGCTTGCTCGATGAACCGCAGCGTCGCGAGGTCGTCGATGAGCTGCCGATCGAGGTGATGCGCCAGCACGGCCTGGCCGGGATCCGGCTGCGCCGCCGCGTCCGCACCACGATCCCGGAGCCGGCCGACGCCAAGGTGCCCGACCTGCTCAAGCGGCACTTCACCGCCCCCGCCCCGAACGTTACCTACGTCGGGGACATCACCTACCTGCCGCTGGCATGCGGCCGCAACCTCTACCTCGCGACCGTCATCGACTGCTACTCGCGGCGCCTGCCGGGCTGGGCTGTCGCCGACCACATGCGCACCGATCTCGTCGCGGCCGCCCTCAACGACGCTGCGGCCACCCACGGGAGTCTGGCCGGCGCGGTCTTCCACGCCGACCACGGCGCCCAGTACACCTCCAGGCAGTACGCCGAGCTCTGCACCAGCCTCGGCGTCACCCAGTCCATGGGCGCCGTCGGGTCCAGCGCCGATAACGCCCTCGCCGAGGCGTTCAACGCCACCCTCAAACGCGAGCTGCTCCAAGGCACGGCCGCCTGGAGCGACGAGCTGTCCTGCCGCCGCGAGATCTTCCGCTGGGCCACCCGCTACAACACCCGTCGCCGCCACTCCTGGTGCGGCCAACAGCCCCCGAACGCCTACGAACAGCAGCACGCCGCTACGCTCCCGCACGCCGCCTAACCACCACGCGCGTGTCCACAATCAAGGGTCAAGGCCCCCCGGCGCGGTAGCGGTAGATCGCTCCCTCGACTAGCAGTCGGTGGTCACGCATCGGCCGTCCCCGCCCGCCCAACGGCGGCAGCAGCGGCTCGATCGGCGCCACATCACATCGCTTTGCACGACAATCCCCGCCCAAGCGAACAGCTCACCAACTTGCACCTGCTGAACCACCGTCGAGCGATCAAATGGAAGTAGCCACAGCTGCCACAGTGCGCCGCGGGCAAGCAAAGTACGCACGAGCACAGGGCAAGAAGTACGACATCATCGTCTATCCGTTACTCCGGCCACGCCCGGATACGGAACTGCTATTGCGGGCTCTGTGGGCATTGGTACACAAGACCGCGGAGCAGCGTGCTGCTACGGATCAATCCTAGATCCGCTCGCACAGCTTGCGCATCCCGCACACCAGCCTGCTTCAATTACAAAGCGGGTTGGAACGAGGGCAGCGGTAGCCTATACTGACAGTAATGATAGAGTCATCCACAAGTCCTGAAACTACTGGGCCAACAAAGCGCGAAATGAAGGCTGAGACCGCCGCTGAACTGTACGACTTATTAGAGGCGAACTCCGTCCACGTATGGATAGATGGCGGATGGGGCGTAGATGCCCTTCTCGGAAGGCAGACCCGACCGCATGGAGATCTAGATATAGCACTCTTGCAATCAGATCTGCCGAAGCTACGTTCTGTGCTTGACGCTTGCGGGTATTACGAAAAGGGCGAGGATTACGCCACCCCATGGAATTATGTCCTAACGGATGACCATGGCCATGAGGTCGACCTACATGCAATTGTCCTCGACGAGCACGGAAACGGGATATTAGGACCGCGTGAGCGAAACGCCGTTTATCCGGCTCATTCCTTGACGGGCAAGGGGGTGATAAATGGCCGTGAAGTCAACTGCATCGCCGTGGAAGACCTTATAGCCTTCCACTCTGGGTACGAGCTCGACAAAGATGACTGCCGTGACGTAGTTGCTTTATGCGAGCATTTCGATATCGAAGTTCCTGCTGAGGTCGAGGCTGCACGGACTCGTCTTCACGCTCAGTCCTAGCCTCGTTCCCACGGCTTGCGCAGCACCACACCCTGCGCCTTGAGTGCCTGGCGCACTGTCTCCGCAGTGCAGTCGTACCGCTCCGCCAGGCGCTGCAGGGACCAGCCGTCCTGGTACAGCTGTGCCGCAGCTGACGCCTCCTCGTGCGTCAGCCCCTGGTAGCGCAGCTGAACGCCAGCACGGCGGAGGTGGGCGGCGACGGTCAGGCGGTGGATGCCGTACTTGCGGGCGAGTGGCCGCATGTTGAGACCGGCCTCGTAGTCACGGACCAGCTGCTGGAGCTGCGGCTCCGTGAGGCGCACGCGCTCCCGCCGGAGGTCGCCTGCTGGCTGAGCGTCGCGAGCCCGGACCCCGCGGTCTCGGGACTCGACCGCCTGAGCTAGCAGGGCGAGCTGGTTCGGACGGAGTCCGGCTAGGACCACTCCCAGGTCCTGCACGACCAAGGCCCCGGCCGGGCCCCGCAAGGGGTTCGAGCGGGGCCTTCGTCGTCCGGGC
>JALYMN010000094.1 GCA_030773675.1 Actinomycetota bacterium | reverse complement strand
CACGTGCCGCCGGCCCTCGCCGCCGCCGCAGTGGTCGCCGCCGGCCTGTCCGGGCCGGCGCACCGCAGCGCCCACAGCGGCCGGCTGGACTGGCTGGTCCCTCCGCTGCTGCGGGCCGCCGAGTACGGCGCCCTGCTGCGGCTCGCGGTCCTGGAGGGGCCCGCGACGGTGCCGGCCTGCTACCTGCTGCTGGCGGCTCTCGCCTACCACCACTACGACGTGGTCTACCGGCTGCGCGACCGCGGGGAGGAGCCTCGAGCGTGGCTGCGGCGCACCGGGCTGGGCTGGGACGGCCGGCTGGTGGCGGCCGGGCTGCTGGCCGCGCTCGGCGTCCTGCGGCCCGCCCTGTACGTCGCCGGCACGGTGCTGCTCGTGCTGTACGTCGTCGAGAGCGCGGCGGCGTGGCGACGCGGCGCACGGCAGCCGGCGTGAAGCCTCCGGACCTGGCCGAGCTGCGCGCCGTCGCCCAGCCGCCGTCCGTCTTCGACCGGGCGAACGCCGAGCACTGGGCGGGTCCCCTGTACCTGCGGCGGCTGTCGATCCACCTGACCCGGCAGCTGCTGCGGACCCGGGTGCAGGCCGACACCGTGACCTGGGGCATGATCGTCCTCGGGCTGCTGGGGGGCGCGGCGCTGCTGCTGCCCGGCCTGCCGGGGGCGCTGCTGTGCGCCCTGCTCGTGCAGCTGCAGCTGCTCGTCGACTGCAGCGACGGGGAGGTGGCCCGCTGGCGGGGCACCTCCGCCCCCTCCGGGGTCTACCTCGACCGCCTCGGTCACTGGTCCACCGAGGCGCTGCTGCCGGCGGCGCTCGGTGTCCGGGCCGACGGAGGGCTCGCGTCGATCGGCGGCTGGACCACCCTGGGACTGGTCTGCTCGGTCGTCCACCTGCTGAACAAGGCCGAGACCGAGCTCGTGCACGTCGCCCGGGCGCACGCGGGGCTGCCGCTCGCCTCCGACACCGCGGCGGTGACCCGGCCCCGGCGCGGCGCGCTGGCGCGGCTGCGGTCCGGCCTGCGCTGGTTCCCGTTCTTCCGCGCCTTCGTCGCGGTCGAGCTCAGCCTGCTGGTCCTGTGCGCCGCCCTCGCCGACCTGGTCGTGGGCGAGCTGGTCGCGACCAGGTGGCTGCTGCTGGGACTGGTGCCGACCGCCTTCGTCGTCGCCGGCGGGCACCTGGTCGGGGTCCTGTCCTCGAGCAGGCTGCGGTGACGCTGCCGGCGTACGGCTGCGTCGTGCTCACCCAGGGACGCCGCCCGCAGCAGCTCCGGACGGCGCTGGACTCGCTGCTCGCCCAGACCGGGGTGCGCCTCGACGTGGTGGTGGTGGGCAACGGGTGGCAGCCGGTCGGCCTGCCCGAGGGCGTCCGGGCGCTGGCTCTGCCGGGCGACGTCGGCGTGCCGGCCGGGCGGGCCGCCGGCGTGCCCGCCGTTGCCGGGCAGCTCCTGCTGTTCCTGGACGACGACGCGTGGCTGCCCGAGCCGGGGACGCTGGCCGAGGTCGCGCGCAGGTTCGCCGCCGACCCCCGCCTCGGACTGCTGCAGCCCCGGGTCGCCGACCCGGCGGGCGGCCCCGCTCCCCGCCGGTGGGTGCCCCGGCTCCGGGTGGGCGACCCTGCCCGCTCGAGCGACGTGGCGGCCGTCTGGGAGGGCGCCGTCGTGGTCCGGCGGGACGTCTACGAGCAGGCGGGCGGCTGGCCGGTCGAGTTCGTGTACGGGCACGAGGGCATCGACCTCGCCTGGGGCGTCTGGGACGCCGGAGCCCGGGTGCGCTACGCGGGTGACCTCGTGGTGCACCACCCTGTCGTGCCGCCCGCGCGGCACCCGGGTGCGCACCGGACGTGGGCGCGCAACCGCGTCTGGCTGGCCCGGCGCCGCCTCCCGGCACCGCTGGGCGCCGTGTACGTGCTGGTGTGGTTGGCGCTCACCGTGGTCCGGAGCCGGCGCCCGGCCGACCTCGCTCAGGCGCTGCTGGGCTACCGCGACGGGTTGGCCCGGCCGCCCGCCCTGCGCCGGCCGGTCTCCTGGCGGGCGGTCTGGCGGATGACCCTCGCCGGACGACCGCCGGTGGTGTGACCCGCCGTTGCGACGTGCTGCCCTACGCCGCCACCGCCGGCAGGGCCGGAGCCGGGGTGAGTGCCCTCGCGACGCGCTCGCCGCCGGGCAGGGCATGGCGGATGATCTTGCGCCAGGTCTGCCAGGTCTGCACGTGCAGTGGACCGGAGGTGTACGGCAGCCCGAACTCCTCGCAGAGCGCGCGCACGGCCGGCGCGACCTCGGCGTACCGGTTGCTCGGCAGGTCCGGGAAGAGGTGGTGCTCGATCTGGAAGGAGAGGTTGCCGCTCATGACGTGCAGCAGCGGGCCGCCCTCGATGTTGGCCGAGCCGAGGAGCTGGCGGACGTACCACTCGCCGCGGGTCTCGCCCTCGAGCTGCTCCTCGACGAACACCTCGGCGCCGTCCGGGAAGTGGCCGCAGAAGATGATCGTGTGCGTCCACAGGTTGCGGGCGACGTTGGCCGTGAAGGTGCCAGCCAGCGCCGGGAGGAAGGACGGCCCGGACAGCAGGGGCTGCGCCACGTAGTCCTTGAGCGCCTGCTTGCCGACCTTCTTGCCGACCCGGAGCAGGTGGCCCGCGGCGTCCTTCACCGACTTCTCACCGGTCGGCACCTTCTCCAGCTCGACGTCGTAGACCGCGATGCCGTACTCGAAGAAGGTCGCCAGAGCCACGTTGACGGCCGGCTGGAGCAGGTGCCACGGCCGCCAGGTCTGGTCGCCCGACAGGCGGAAGAAGCTGTAGCCGATGTCGCGGTCCTTGCCGATGACGTTGGTGTAGGTGTGGTGCACGTAGTTGTGCCCGTGCTTCCAGTCGTCGGACGGGGTGGCGTTGTCCCACTCCCACGTCGTCGAGTGGATCTCGGGGTCGCGCATCCAGTCCCACTGGCCGTGCATGACGTTGTGGCCGATCTCCATGTTCTCGAGGATCTTGGCCACCGAGAGCATCGCCGTGCCGGCCACCCACGCGGGCGGGAGCAGCGAGCCGAGCAGCAGCGCCCGCCCGCCGAGCTCGAGGCGGCGCTGGACGTCGATCATGTTTCGGATGTAGGCCGCGTCGTCGGCGCCGCGGGTAGCCAGCACACCGTCGCGCACGGCATCGAGGCGACGTCCGATCTCCTCGACGTCGCCGGCGGTGAGGTGGGCGATCGGGTTGGGGGTCGACATGGGGGTTCCCTGGGTCAGGGGGGTCACGAGGCGTCTCCTAGACGTCGAGGGTCACGGGTCCGGCCGCGGCCGAGATGCAGGTCTGGACGAGGTCACCCTCCTCGCCGTGCACGTCGCCCGTGCGCAGGTCGCGCACCTGCCCGCGGAGCAGCGGGACGACGCAGCCGTAGCAGATGCCCATGCGGCACCCGCTCGGCAGGATGGCGCCGGCGGCCTCGCCGGCGTCGAGCAGTGGTGTCGCGCCCGGGGCGTCGACGGTCCGGCCGCTGCGGGCCAGCTCGAGCGTGCCGCCGGCTCCGGTCGCGCCGGGCGCGAGCTTCGGGGCGAACCGCTCGGTGTGCAGCCGCTCGCGCAGCCCGGCCTGCTCCCAGTGCTCCTCCAGGGCGTCGAGCAGTCCGGCGGGGCCGCAGGCCCAGGTCTCGCGCAGCGCCCAGTCCGGCACCAGCTGGGCCAGCCGGTCGAGGGTGAGCAGCCCGTGGACGTCGGTGTGCCGCTCGACGAGCCGGAAGCGCGGGTGGGCGCGCTCCAGGGCGCGCAGCTCCTCGCCGAAGATCACTTGGTCGCGCGTCAGGGCGCTGTGCACGAGCACGACGTCGGGGAGGGGACCGCGCCCGGCGAGCTCGCGCAGCATGCCCATGACGGGGGTGACGCCGCTGCCGCCGGTGATGAACAGCACCGGGGCGGCGAGCCGGCCGGGGAGGACGAAGTCGCCGGCCGCCTGCTCGAGGCGCAACAGCGTGCCGGGGCGGGTGCGGGCCAGGGCGTGCGAGACGAAGCCGTCCTGCACCGGCTTGACCGTGATCGACACCGTGCCGTCCGCCGCGGGCGGCCGCGTGAGGGAGTACGAGCGCCAGTGCAGGACGCCGTCGATGTCGACGCCGAGGCGCAGCCACTGCCCGGCGCGGTGCCCGCGCCAGGCGCGCCCCGGCCGCAGCACAAGGGTGGTGGCGCCGGCCGCCTCGGGCAGTGCCTGCTCGACGCGGCCGCGCAGCTGCCGGCCGCCCTCGAGCGGGTCGAGGACGCCGAGCAGGTCGCGCGGCAGCAGGGGGAAGGTGAGCAGGCCCGCCGCGGACCCCACCGCCGACCCCAGCGCAGCGCGCAGGGAGCGGCGCTGCGAGGAAGGAGCCGTCGAGGTCATGACTTGAGGCTACGGAACAGGTCGCGGCCGGAGCACGCGCACAACACACGCACACCGCTCCGGTTCTGTTGCATCCGCTCAAGACTGAGCCGGATGGCAGGGTGGTCCCATGCGCCGGCGCACTGTTCTTCCCACTCTGCTCGCTGTCCTCACCTCCGCCGCCTGCACAGCGTCCGGCGACACACGAGAGGCGGACGGCGAGCCCCTCCCGACGGGCCAGGTGCTCGTCGAGGTGGGACCGACCGAGGTGCGCGCGGAGGTCGCCGACGACCCGGAGGAGCGGGCCGTGGGGCTCATGCGGCGGGAGGAGGTGCCGCCCGGCACCGGGATGGTGTTCCTGTTCGGCGGCCCCACCGAGGCGCGCTTCTACATGTACGACGTGCAGGTCCCGCTCACCGCGGTGTTCGCCCGCGACGGCCGCGTCGTCGGCGTCGTCGAGATGCCGCCCTGCGCGGAGCAGCAGCCGCAGGCGTGCCCGACGTACGGGCCCGGCGCCAGCTACGACACCGTCCTCGAAGCGGCGCCGGCCACCCTGTGCGGCGTGCGCGAGGGCGACCGACTCGTCGTGGGCGCGGGCGCGCAGGGCTGACCCGGCGTTGGTACGCGCGGGCGCCGCCGGCTCCAGGACCACCCGCGTGCCGTCGGTTGCCCGCACCGCGGAAGGGCAGGGTCCGGGTGCTCCCGGTCGCCGGCGCCCACGTGCGCCCGACCGGGCCGGCAGCACGAGGGTGTGCACTCCGTCCACGAGAGCGAGAAGAGCCATGACCACCACGGTCGAGAAGTCCATCGAGGTCGACGCGCCGATCCGCACGGTCTACGACCAGTGGACCCAGTTCGAGGAGTTCCCGCAGTTCATGGGCGGCATCTCCTCGGTCACGCAGACGACGGACACGACGATGCACTGGGTCGCGGAGATCGCGGGCGTGCGGCGGGAGTGGGACGCGCGCATCCTCGAGCAGGTGCCGGACGAGAAGGTCGCGTGGGCCGCGACCACGGGCGCGACGAACGCGGGGGCCGTCTACTTCGCGCCGGCCGGGGCTGGGTGGACGCAGGTGCGCCTGCGGCTCGAGTTCGAGCCCGAAGGCCTGGTCGAGAAGGCGGGCGACGCGCTCGGCCTGGTCGAGCGTCGGGCGGAGGCCGACCTGGAGCGGTTCAAGGAGTTCATCGAGGCCCGCGGTCGCGAGACCGGCGGCTGGCGCGGCGAGGTGCCCGGGAGCATGGTCGGCACTCCCGGGGTCGAGGACGCGCAGAGCTCCCGGGGGGACAGCGGCAGGGCGGGGCTCAGCACCACGGCCAAGGTCGTCGGGACCGCCGCCGCAGCGGCCGCCGGTGTCGCCGCCGCCGCGGCGCTCAAGAGCGGTTCGGACGACGAGCAGCAGGCGGGCCAGCTGCCGGCCGGCGACCTGTCCCCGGCGAGCGGTCTCCCGACGGGGGCCTTACTGGTGACCGACGGGACCACGAGCACGCCCACGTCGACGACGACCACGGGAGCGGAGGTCCCGGGCGCGACCGCGTCAGCCGCCGACGACCCGTACCCGGCCGCGACCGACCTGTCGCCGCTGCCGAGCGACACCGAGACCCGCCGGATCTGACCGGACACGCCGAGGCCCCGATAGACGACTAAGGGCCAGGAGCGATGCTCCTGGCCCTCAGTCGTACGTGTGGTCCCGCGGCCCGTCCGCCGGGGGCGTCAACTGGCGAGACGCTCCGCCGTGCGCAGCTCGTCGAGCAGGCCGAGCGCCTCGAGCAGGTCGCGGGCGTCGGCGGCGGAGTCGGAGTAGCTGCAGGCGGTCAGGGCCGCCCGCCGCAGGTCGGCGGGGGTGAAGCCCGTGCCGGGGTCGGGGACGAGGTCGAGCTGCGCGTCGGTGGTCATGGACAGGCCTCTCCGGAGTGGGTGCCGGCGGATGTACCCGCGACAACCGCGCGGGGCACGCGGACAGTCCCCCCTCGGCGCGGGAAGGTGTGGGCTTGAGCACACACTCCCTCGCCGTGGGCCGAGCGTGCCGCTACTGGCTGGTGACCATCCAGTCGAGCACCGGTGTCGCCTGCAGCGCGACCAGCGCGCACATGAACACCAGCATCGCCAGGCTGTAGCCGAGCACCTTGCGCAGGATCACGCCCTCCTGGCCGGCGAGCCCGACCGCGGACGCCGCGATCGCCAGGTTCTGCGGACTGACCATCTTGCCGAGCACGCCGCCCGAGGTGTTCGCCGCGGCGAGCAGCACCGGGTCGAGCCCGGCCTTGACGGCGGTCTGCACCTGCAGCGCCCCGAACAGCGCGTTGGCGGAGGTGTCCGAGCCGGTGACGGCGACGCCGATCCAGCCGAGGATGGGTGACAGCAGGGCGAACAGCGCGCCGGTGCCGGCGAGGAAGTTGCCCAGCGTGCCGGTCTGGCCGGACTGGTTCATGACGTAGGCGAGGGCGAGCACCGCCATCACGGTGACGATGGCGTAGCGCAGCTCGTAGTAGGTCTCGCCGTAGACGCGCAGGCCCTTGGCGGGACTCACCTTCAGCAGTGCCATGGTGAGCAGGCCGGCAATGATCATCAGCGTGCCCGCGGCGGGCAGCCAGCCGAAGGTGAAGGTGGCGCTGGCCTGGGGCTGGCCGGCGGTGGTCAGCACGTCCAGGCCAGGCCAGGGGAACTTGTAGGTCCACGGCGGGACGGCCAGGGCCTCCTTAACCGCGGGCAGGTTCGCGACGGAGAAGATGACGATGATAATGATGTAGGGCAGGTACGCCTTCGCCACCTCGGCCGGCGTGTCGACGACCGGACGGGTCTGCACGGCGCCGTCACGGGCGGGGGAGTGCGGGCCGGAGGTGCCGCGGGCGGCGTCGACGGTGGTGAGGTCCGCGCCGCCGGGCGCACCCTCGGTGCCAGGGGCGGCGGCCCCCCCGCCGCGCGGCTCGGCGACCACCGGCATCTCCGACGGCTGCCAGACCCGCAGCAGGGCGACGACGGCGGCCGCGCCGGCCAGCGAGGCGATGATGTCGGCCAGCGGCACGGAGATGTAGTTCGCCGACACGAACTGGCCGATGGAGAAGGCGACACCACAGACGACGGCCGGGAGCCAGGTCTGGCGCAGGCCGCGCTTGCCGTCGACGACGTACACGAGCAGCAGCGGGACGAACAGGGCGAGCAGCGGCGTCTGCCGGCCGACCATCGCGCCGAGGTTGTCGACGGTGAGCCCGGGGTTCTCGGGCTGCACGCCGGAGGTGACCGCCGCGAGCGTGACGATGGGCGTGGCCAGGGCGCCGAAGGCGACCGGCGCGGTGTTGGCGAGCAGGGCCAGCACCGCCGCCTTCATCGGCTGGAAGCCCAGCGCCATGAGCATGACGACGCTGATGGCCACCGGCGTGCCGAAGCCGGCGAGCGCCTCGAGCAGACCGCCGAAGCAGAAGGCGATGATGACGGCCTGGATGCGCTGGTCTGGGCTGACCTTCTCGAACGACCGGCGCAGGACGTCGAAATGCCCCGTCGCGACGGTGAGGTTGTAGACCCAGATCGCGTTGATGACGACCCAGAGGATCGGGAAGAACCCGAAGGCCGCGCCTTCGCTGGCCGACAGCAGCGTCTGGCCGACCGGCATGCCGTAGACGGCGATGGCGACGACGACGGCCACGGCGAGGGAGATCAGGCCCGCCAGCCACGCCTTGAGCTTGAGCCCGCCCAGCAGGACGAACAGCGTGAGCAGCGGCAGGACGGCGAACACCGACGACAGCGCGAAGGAGCCGCCGACGGGGTCCAGGACCTGCTGGTAGGTCTCGGTGAGCACGGTGCTCCTCAGGAGGGGGTCGGGGCTGCGGCGCGGGTGCGACCGCGGGCGGGAGCGGACACGACGGTGCCGGGGCCGTTCAGAGCCTGGTCGAGCAGCTGCTCGACCGGAACGCCCCGGATCGAGGCGTCGAGCACCTGCACGGTGTGGGCCACCGGCATGCGGTGGCCGAGCCGCGCAAGGCTGGTCGCGACCTGCATCCAGCAGCCGGGATTGGCCGTCACCATGAGATCGGCACCGGTGGCGAGCACGGCGCGCGCCTTGCGCTCGCCGAGCTCCCGGGCCGGCTCGGGGTGGAGCATGTTGTAGGTGCCGGCGCTGCCGCAGCAGATCTCGGCCTCCGTGAGCTCCTTGAGCTGTACTCCCGGGATCGCGCCGAGCAGCCGCCGCGGCTGCTGCCGGATGCCCTGGCCGTGCGCGAGGTGGCAGGCGTCCTGGTAGGCGGCGGTCACCGGCAGCGGGTGCCGCTCCGCCACGGACCCGACCTCGTCGAGCAACTCGGTGATGTCCTTGACTTTGGTGGCGAGCGCCTCTGCGCGGGCCGCCCACTCCGGCTCGTCGCGCAGCTGGTAGCCATACTCCTTCATGTTCGAGCCGCAGCCGGCGGCGTTGACGACCACCGCGTCGACGCCGGCGCGCTCGAACGCCGTGATGACCTGCTTGGCGAAGTCGAGGGCCTGCTCCTCGCGACCTCCGTGGGCGGGCAGCGCGCCGCAGCACGTCTGCCGCGCCGGCGCGATGACGTCGAAGCCCTCCGCGGCCAGCACCCGGACCGTGGCGGCGTTGACGTCGGGGAAGAAGGTGCCCTGCACGCAGCCGGCGAGCATCCCGACGACGCCGCGGCGGGCGCCGACGGCCGGCGTCCGCTCCGGGACCTTCTCGACCTTGCCGAGCTTGGGCGCGAGCGACTCCATCGCCTGCAGCGGCGCGGGCAGCCGGTCGAGCAGCCCCATCCGGGCCAGAAGGCTGCCGAGCCGGCTGGCCTGGTAGGCGCGCAGGGGGCCGCGGACCGCCTTGAGGCGGCGCGGGTAGGGGAACAGGTTGTAGATGAGGTCGCGGTACAGCTTCTCGACGCGCGGCCGCGGGTAGCGCCGCTCGAGCTGCGCCCGGGTCGACTCGATGAGCTTGTCGTACTGGACCCCGGAGGGGCACGCCGTCACGCAGGCGAGGCAGCCCAGGCACTGGTCGAGGTGCCGGACCATCGATGCGTCGAGCGGCTCGCCCTCGAGCCCCTCCTTCATGAGGTAGACGCGGCCGCGCGGGCTGTCCATCTCCTCGCCCCACAGCACGTACGTGGGGCAGCTCGGCAGGCAGAACCCGCAGTGCACGCAGTCGCCGATCAGCGCGGCGTCCGGCGGGTGGTGGTCATCGAAGGCCGGCTGGAGCGGCGCGCCGACGCCGGGCAGACCGAGGGGCACCGTGGTGCCGACGGTCGCCGCGGCCGTGCTCGGCGGCAGCTCGAGGCCCTGCATGAGGTCGAGCGGACGGCGGGCGCCGACCGCCTCGGCGGTGCCCTGCTCTGCCGCGCGCGGCGTGCCGGTGGGCGAGCCGTCCGCCAGGTCGGTCGCCGAGCTCCGCACCGGCTCGGTGCCGCGGGATGCGCCCGGCGCTCCGACCGGCGGGCTGTCGCCCGCCGGACCGCTGCCGGGGTGGATCTCGGTCATCTGCTGCCTCTCACTCAGAGTCCTCCGACGAAGCGCCCGGGCGACAGGCGCCGCTCGGGGTCGAACCGGTCCTTGACGCGGCGCATCAGGTCGAATGCGTCGCCCACCGGGCCCCAGTGGTCCAGGGAGTCGCGCACCGACTCCGGAGCGCGCAGCACGACGGCGCTGCCGTCGTGCGGGGCGAGCGCGGCGCGCAGGCCGGGCAGCAGGCCCGCCGCCTGCC
>JALYMN010000093.1 GCA_030773675.1 Actinomycetota bacterium | reverse complement strand
AGATCAGCCGACGGCTCGTCGTCGACTTCCCCGACGATGCGGACATGCGCATCAGCCACGAGGCGATCTACCAGGCGCTCTACATCGAGGGGCGGGGCGCGCTCAAGCGCGAGCTGGTGGCCTGCCTACGCACAGGCCGGGCGCTGCGCAAGCCTCGAGAACGCTCGCGCAACAAGCCGCAGGGTCACGTCACCGCCGACGTCGTGCTCAGCGAGCGGCCCGCCGAGGCCGAGGACCGCGCGGTCCCCGGGCACTGGGAGGGCGACCTCATGATCGGGCTGAACAGGTCCGCCATCGGCACCGTCGTCGAGCGCACCAGCCGCTACACGCTGCTCGTCCACCTTCCACGTCTGGAGGGCTACGGCACTGTCCCGCCGGTGAAGAACGGACCTGCCCTCGGCGGATACGGCGCCCTCGCGATGAAGGACGCCCTCACGGCAACGATGACCACGATGCCGGCCGAGCTGCTGCGCTCGTTGACCTGGGACCGCGGCAAAGAGCTCTCCGCGCACGCACAATTCAAGGTCGACACCGGCATCGCCGTCTACTTCGCCGACCCGCACTCGCCCTGGCAGCGCGGCACCAACGAGAACACCAATGGCCTGCTGCGCCAGTACTTCCCCAAGGGCACCGACCTGTCCCGCTGGACCTTGGAGGACCTGTTCGCAGTCCAGGCCGCGATCAACAGCAGGCCCCCGCAAAGTCCCTGGGCTGGAAGACCCCCGCGGAGGTCCTAGACGAGCAGCTACGGTCGCTGCACCAGGCAGATGTTGCAACGACCGGTTGAACCCACGCCGCGGCTTCAACGTGGCTGACGTACTGCTGGCCGCCGCCGCTCCCGAACTCACGTACTCGCAAGAGCACTACGGCGCCGGGCGGGCGCTCCACCGCCGCGGCCACATAGCGGTCGAACTCGCTCGAGGAGTGGGACGACGAGGACTGCAGAGCAGCTGCCGCGGCTTGACCGGGAGGGGTGCCCGCAGCGGCATGCGTCCAGATGTGGCGTCTTGTGGCGACCGTCGGGACGGGCACCGCTGCGGTGATCGCACGTTACGGGGCAGCCGATCGTCGACCGGTACCTCGACCTTTGCCGGCTTTGGACGTCGCGGCGCCGAAGAGGACGTTGCCCCTGTCCGGCAGGTACGGGGCTACGGTCGGTCGGTGTCCGCCTTCCTGCACCCGTTCGCCCGTCCGACGGCGACCGACTTCCTCACCCTCGTCCGGGGCCAGGGCGCGCTCGTCTTCGACGACCGGGGACGCGACTACGTCGACGCGATGGCCAGCCTGTGGTTCTGCGACGTCGGCCACGGCCGGCGCGAGACCGCCGATACGGTGGGCGCGCAGCTAGGCACGCTGGCGGCGTTCCACGCCTTTGACCGCTTCACCAACGAGCCGGCCGAGGAGCTGGCGGCCGCGCTGTCCTTGGCGCGCGCCGATGCCCGACGCCCGCGTCTTCCTCACCAGCAGCGGATCGGAGGCCGTCGACAGCGCTCTCAAGCTCGTACGGGTCGCCCGCACCGTCGCCGGCGAGTCCGTCCGCCGCGTCGTCGTTAGCTTGGAGGGCGCGTACCACGGCGTGACCTACGGCGGGCTCGCCGTCGGCGGGCTGCCGCTCAACCAGGAGCACTTCGGCCCGATGCTTCCCGACGTCGTACACAGGTGCCCCGCAACGACGTCGGCGCGGTGGCGCGCGTGCTCGCCGACCGGGGCACGAGGTCGCCGCGGTCTTCGCCGAGCCGGTCCTCGGAGCGGGCGGCGGCCACCCGCCCGCGCAGGACTACCTGCGCGAGTGGCGCCAGCTCTGCGACCAGTCCCGCGCCTGGCTGGTGCTCGACGAGGTCATTTGCGGCTTCGGCCGGCTCGGGTCCTTCTGGGGCGCGCAGCGCTACGGCGTCGAGCCGGACCTGATCACCTTCGCGAAGGGCGTGACGTCGGGCTACTTCCCGCTCGGCGGCGTGCTCGTCGGCGCGCAGGTGCGCCGTCGGCTGGAAGTCGACCCAGCGTTCGTGCTCCGGCACAGCCACACCTACAGCGGGCACCCCGGCGCCTGCGCGGCGGCGTTGGCGAACCTCGGTGTGCTATAGGGCGAGGCGCTGATCGAGCGGGTGCCCGCGATCGGCGACCACCTGTCGAGCGCGCTGGGCCAGCTGGCGGAGGAGGGCCTGCTCGCCGGGGTCCGCGGTGACGGCGCGGTGTGGGCCGCTGCCTTGCCCGACGGCGTCGACGCGGGCGACGTGCACAGCCGGATGATCGAGCGGGGCGTCATCGCCCGCGCCGTGGGTCCGTCGACGGTCGCGTTCTGCCCGCCGTATGTCATCACGGCCGAGCAGCTGGAGCGGACGACCGCGGCGTTGCGGCCTGCCCTTCAGGCCTCGTAGAGGATCTCGCCGCCCACCACCGTCGCGCGCACCTGAATCGACGCGATCTGCTCCGGGTTGACCGCGGTCAGGTCGTCGGACAGCACCGCGAAGTCGGCCAGCTTGCCCGGCACCAGGCTGCCGCGCCGGTGCTCCTCGAACGTCGCGTAGGCCGATCCCATCGTCCAGGCGTGCAGCGCCTGCAGCGGCGTGAGCGCCTCCTGCGGGTTGAAGTCCGCGCCCGACGCCGTCCTCTGCAGCACCATGTCAGCGATGCCCAGCAGCGGCGCCCCCTCCACGACCGGGCGGTCCGAGCTGCCCGGCAGCGGGATGCCGCGGTCGAGGAAGGACCTCTGCCGGTAGCAGTACGGCGTGCGGTCCCGCCCGAGCGCAGAAGCCATCCCGTCGCCCAGCTCGGAGATGAAGCGGCCCTGCGGCACCCCGATCACCCCGAGCCGCGCCATGCGGTCCAGCGCGGCGTCATCGGCCACCGCGCAGTGCTCGATTCGGTGCCGGTGGTCGCGGCGCGGCAGCTGACGCAGCGCCTCCTCGTAGCAGTCGAGCACCGTGTCCACGGCCAGGTCGCCGATGGCATGGGTGGAGACCTGCCACCAGCCGCGGTGGGCCCGCACGATCAGCTCTCGCAGCTCCTCCGGCGACCGCTGCAGGTAGCCGCGGTTGCCGGGGTCATCGCTGAACGGCGCGTGCATCGCCGCGGTCCGCCCGATCAGCGAGCCGTCGGCGAAGGCCTTGACCGAGCCGATGCGCAACCACTCGTCGCCGAGGCCGGTGGCGATGCCGAGGTCCAGGCCGAACGAGCCGGGGTCATCCGGGCTCGCGCCGAGCTCGTGCAGCATGTCGGCTGCGACCATCAGCGTGGTGCGCACGTGCAGCTGACCGGTCGCCCGGGCGTGCGCGTACGCCGCCAGCTCCTGCGGGCTCCAGCCGATCAGGCCGGCACCGATGCCGGCCTCTTGCGCGCTGGTGATGCCCTCGCTGAGGTAGTGGCGAGTCGCCCGGTCGATGGCGCTGACGATGTCGGTCAGCGGGTAGGGAAAGACGAGGCTGCGCACGAGGGTCTGCGCCGACTCCTGCAGCAGCCCGGTCGGACGTCCGGACTCGTCCCGCTCGACCTGACCTCCGGGCGGGACGGCGACGGTGTCGATGCCGATCGCCTCGAGCACTGGGCTGCTGACCACGCACATGTGCCCGGACGTGTGGCGCAGCCAGACCTTGCGACCGGGGGCGACCCGGTCCAGCTCGGCGGCCGTCGGATGGCGCCGCTCGGCCAGCCGGTTCTGGTCGTAGCCCGCACCGATGATCCACCCGTCCGGCTCGGTGGTGCGCGCGGACTCGGCGACCTTGGCGTACATGTCGTCCAGCGACTGCACCGGGGGAGTGCTCAGCGGCAGCTCCGCCAGCGACATGCCGAAGAAGACGCAGTGGTTATGGGCGTCGTGGAACCCCGGCACGACGGTGGAGCCGCCGAGATCGACCCGCCGGTCGGCGGTGAGGCCGTCCAGATCACTGTCGTCGCCGACCGCGACGATGCGCCCGCCGAGCACGGCGAGCGCATTAGCCCGCGGCCGCTCGGGATCGAGGGTCAGGACGTTGCCACCGGTGAACACCGCATCGACGCGCATGCGGGCACCGTACGGCGGCCGGCTCCTTCCCGGCGGGCCCGTCCGCCCGTTCGCGCAGCACGTGGAAGTGGCCAAGCTGACGCGAGGTCTCCTCGAGCAGGTTCAGGTAGCAGACCCGGAGGGTGAACACCCGGCGCGCGCAGAGCCGACCAGCGGCTAAGCGCACCTAGGTGCGTGACTCCGTAACACGCCGCGTGGGGTGCCGGGGGTGGCGCCGCATCTCGGGATGATGATGTGGTGGTTGAGGACGTGTTGTTCGAGGCGGCGCCGGTGGAGCTACCGGCCCGGCCGCGGGTGCCGGTGGCCAAGACGTTTCGCCGGTTCGATC
>JALYMN010000092.1 GCA_030773675.1 Actinomycetota bacterium | reverse complement strand
GGCGGGGGCACGCTCACCCGCCCGCGCTGCCCGGGCTCGAGTGCCACAGCCGGCGGGGCGCGCCCGGGCCGCGGGACGTGCCGGCGCCGTCGCCGGCCGGCATGACGTCGGCGTACGGGTTGGCCTTGAACCCGGTCGCGTAGACGTGCACGGCGCCGCCGACGCCCGAGTGGCCGGCGCCGCCGCCGACCAACGGGGGGTTGCTCATCACCGGCCGGGTGGAGCGGCTCGCCGCCGCTCCCTGCACCGCTGCCTCGGTCACCGCCGCCGGAGCCTCCATGAGCTCCTCCACCGCACGCAGGCCGCCCTGCAGCCATGCGTCGTGCAGCGCGGGCAGTTCCCAGCAGCCGACCGCCTGCATGGACACCCCCCGCGGTCCGGTGCGCCGGACCAGCCCCCGGACCACCAGCAGCCACGAGTGGAACACGGTCGTGGCGTAGCCGACCTGCGCGTCCTCGAAGAAGGTCGCGTCGAGCGGGCCGGTGGCGTCGTCCAGGGTCACGAAGATCACCCGTCGGCCGGACCGGATCGGCGGGGTCTGCGTCGCCACCTTCACCCCCGCCACCAGCACCTCCTGCCGGCTGCGGCAGCCGAGCAGGTCGCGCGCGCGGGTGGTGCCGAGCTCGGCGAGGAACGGGGCGTAGGCGTCCATGACGTGGCTGCTCACGTCGAGGCCGAGCACGTCGAGCTCGGCCCGCACCCGCTCCGCACGGTTCAACTCGGGCAGCCCGCTGGCCTGCGTCTGCGGCGCGTCGTCGAGGTCGAGGGTGAGCTGGACGTCGACCGGCTCAGGCGCCGCGGCCGCTTGCGACTGGCGGGCGGCGCGGGCCCGGACGTCGTCCAGCGCGACCAGCTCGCCCTGCTCCTGCTTGCGCGCCGACGGGCAACTGCGCCCGCGTCTGGCTCCCGCCCCCTTCTGGACCGCGCGGCTCCACCGGTCGAGCTCGGCGACCTGCAGCAGCAGGTCGCGCCGGGTGACCTGCCCGCGCCGGCGGCCGGGCACGGGCGACCCGAGCCCGTAGAGGGAGTCGAACGCCCCCGCGACGACCAGCCGCTCGACCACCGGGCGGGACACAGCGGCTCGGTGCCAGAAGTCCGACAGCCCGGCGTACGGGCGCCCGGCGACGATCCGGGCGACCTCGGCGAAGTGAATGCCCTTGACGTCGGCCAGCCCGATCCGGATGCCGTGGCCGCGGGCGTCCGGCAGGCCGTGTGGCGGCCCGGAGGCGGCGGGGAACGGCCCGCGCGGACCGTGCTCGCGGGAGCCGACCTGGTCGAGGATCGCGGGCGGCGGCTCGTCGAGCACCCCGACCCGCTCGACGGTGTAGCCGGCCGCGGAGAGGTTGACGTCGAGCGAGAGCACGGCGATGCCGAACTGCCGGGCGTCGTCGAGGATCAGCCGCTTCGGGTACATGCCGGGGTCGTGGGTGAGCACCCCGGCGAGGAAGGCGGCCGTGTGGTGCGCCTTGAGCCACGCCGACTGGTAGGTCGGCAGCGCGAACGCGGCCGCGTGGGCCTTGCAGAACCCGAAAGAGCCGAACGCCTTGAGCACCTCCCAGACCCGGTCCACGACCTCCAGCGGGTAGCCGCGGGCCAGCGCCGCGGGCACGAACCACAGGCGGACCTCCGGCTGCCCGGTCGGGTCGCCGAGCGCCCGGCGCACCTCGTCGGCCTCGGCCAGGCTGCACCCGGTCATCGTGGCGACGATCTGAAGCACCTGCTCGTGGAAGACGACGACGCCCCACGTCTGCTCCAGGTGCTCGGCGAGGTCGGGGTGCGGGTACTCGGCCGACCTCCACCCCTGCCGGGCCTCGAGGAACGGGCGCACCATGTCGCTCTTCACCGGCCCCGGCCGGAACAGGGAGATGTCGATGATGAGGTCCTCGAACGTCTCCGGCGCGAACTTGCCGACGAGCTCGCGCTGCCCGGGCGACTCGATCTGGAAGCAGCCGAGCGTCTTGGTGGACTGCACCAGGGCGAAGGTCTGCGGGTCGTCGCGGGGGACGCCGTCGAGGTCGACGTCGATGCCGTCGACCTCCTTGACCTGCTGCACCGCATAGGCCATGGCCGACTGCATCCGGATGCCCAGCACGTCGAGCTTGAGCAGGCCGAGCGCCTCGACGTCGTCCTTGTCGAACTGGCTCATCGGGAAGCCCAGCCAGCTGGACTCGACCGGGGTGCGGTCGAGCAGGGTGGCGTCGGACAGCAGCACCCCGCACGGGTGCAGCGCGACGTGGCGGGGCAGCCCGTCGAGCCGCTCGACCAGGCGCAGCAGCAGGTCGATCCGCCCGGCGTTCTCGCCCCGCGCCAGGCCGCTGGCCCGCAGCTCGGGCAGGTCGCGCATGGCCGCGCGCACCTGGCTGGCCCGGATGTGCGGGAACGCCTTGGCCAGCGCGTCGATCTCGCCGGGCGGCAGCCCGAGCGCCGCGCCGACGTCGCGGATGCCGTGCCGGGCGCGGTAGGTGTCCATCATCGACACGCAGGTGCACCGCTCGCCGCCGTAGCGCTGCAGGACCTGCTCGTAGACCTCGGTGCGCCGGGCAGACTCGACGTCGAGGTCGATGTCGGGCAGCTGGTGGCGCAGCGGTGACAGGAAGCGCTCCATCAGCAGCCCGTAGCGGATCGGGTCGACATCGCTGATGCCGAGCAGGTAGGTGACCAGGCTGCCGGCGCCGCTGCCCCGGGCCGCGGCCCGCACTCCCATGCCCTTGATGAGGTCGACGACGTCGGCGACGGTGAGGAAGTACGACGGGTAGCCCAGCACGGCGATGGTGCGGAGCTCCTCCTCCAGCCGCTGCCGCACCTCCAGGGTGGCGGGCATCCCGCGGCGGCCGAAGCCGGCCTCGCACCGCTCGCCGCCGTAGCGCTGCAGGACCTGCTCGTAGACCTCGGTGCGGCGGTCGGACTCGACGTCGAGGTCGATGTCGGGCAGCTGGTGGCGCAGCGGGGACAGGAAGCGCTCCATGAGCAGCCCGTAGCGCAGCGGGTCGACGTCGGAGATGCCGAGCAGGTAGGTGACCAGGCTCCCCGCGCCGCTCCCCCGGGCCGCCGCGCGCACGCCCATGCCCTTGATGAGACCGACGACGTCGGCGACGGTGAGGAAGTACGACGGGTAGCCGAGCCGGTCGATGACCTCGAGCTCGTCGTCGAGCCGGCGGAGCGACGCGCCCTGCAACGACAGCCCCCGGCGCCCCGCCCCGGCCACGCACCGCTCCCGCAGCACCGCCCCGGCCGCCGCCGGGCCGCGGCCGGCTGCGCCGAAGACCTCGAGCTCCGGGAAGTGGATCGTGCCGATGCCCAGGTCGTCCTTCGGGTCGACGGCGCAGCGGTCGGCCTCCTGACGGGTGCGCGCCAGCAGTCGCGGACCGCCACCGGGCAGACCGGCGGCCCGGGCCAGCTCGTCGGCGACCTCCGCCATCTCCTTGCCGCTCTTGAGGCACGCCTCGGCGTTGGCCCGGTCGACGTGGCGGCGGTCGAGGGCGACCAGCCGGCGGGCGGCGTCGAGCACGTCGGCGGTCGGCGCGTCGGAGCGGTCGGCGTAGCGGACGTCGTTGGTGAGCACCGCGCTCGCGCCGACCGCGTCGGCGAACCCGAGCAGGCGGGCGGCGCGGCCGGCGTCGCCCTGTGCGCGGTGGGAGACGACCTCGACGACCACTCCGTCGCGG
>JALYMN010000091.1 GCA_030773675.1 Actinomycetota bacterium | reverse complement strand
GACGTCCTCGACCAGCCGGCGCACCGCCGTACGGTCCTGCACCGGGTCCAGCCCGCGGCGGCGCACGAGCTCGCGCACCTCGGCCTCGACCGTGTCGACCGCGCCCATCCGCCACCTCCTCGCCCCACGACGTCCGTCAGGGAGTAAAGGAGCGGAACGGGCAGCACGGGCCGACTGCGGCGCATCTGTGGACGCGCAACCGGGTGAATGACGCTACGCCAGGTCGGCGACCACGCTGCGTGACGTCGCCCGGCTGAATGCCGCTGGGGCGCGGACGCGCGTGTGCGCCAACTCACGGAGTGCCTCGCGACCAACCTCCTTCAGTCCGCGATCGCAGACGTGAGGGCGGTCGGAGGACGCGTTCACAGGTAGTGCCCGTACAACAGCGAGCTTTGGCCTCGACACTTCAACACGGCTGCAGCTGTAGTTGGACCAGCGGCGGCAGCGCGCTCTGCATGCCGCCGAATACTCAGATGCCCACCTTGGCGGAGAAGCGCTGCCGCGCCGCTTGGCGCGAGACCCCGAGCGCCATCGCGACTTGGTTCCAGGACCGTCCACGGGCACGCGCAGCCTCAACGGCCTCGCGCAGCCGAGCCTCGTCAATACGAACGGCCTCTGACGCTTCAGCCACCATGCGCAGATCGCCCAGGTCGTCCGCCTCCGCGACATCGGGGTCCAAGTCTTCGGCGAGCCGCTCGAAACGTCGAGCCGCCCGGTCGATCTCGTCGTCCGTATGGAACACGGCCGCCATCACCTCACTCCAGCAGTCGGTAGAACTTCAGTCTCAGCGGCATTGCGTGGATCACAACCGGATCTGCACCCTCGAGGTCCAGGATGCCGACCTCCAGGAGCGAGCCGTCCGGCCCCGGGCCGATGAGCATCGTCAGATCCTCGTCCATCAGCACCCGCCTCACGGCGTTGCGGATTGCGTGCTCAATCTGCAGATCGGCCACCCCGTGCTTGCGCGCTGGCTCTCCGATCCTCACACACGACAAGGTATCTTGTCTAGACGTCCGTGCACGCGCCAGTCCACCGCGCAACATGCTGAATGCACGCGCTGACCGTGACCGCCGCAACTCCTCGTCCTCCTGCAGGCGGGCGTCGTTGGACCCGTCGCTCCCGCTGGCCGGGCAGCACGCCGGAACACGACGGGCATCCCGGTTGTCAAGGACTACCCTTGCTCACGTGCAGGCAGTGATCTACGCGCGGCAGTCGCTAGACCGCGACGGGTCAGGTGCGGCAGTCGAGCGACAAGTGGCCGACTGTCGCTCGCTGGCCGAGGCGCGTGGCTGGGACGTCGCCGAGGTGCTGATCGACAACGACCTGAGTGCCAGCAGCGGCAAGCGCAGGCCGGAGTACGAGCGGCTGCTTGACCGCGTCCGCAGCGGCGGCGTCCGCGTCGTAGTCGTCTGGCATCTCGACCGGCTGACTCGGCGCCTCGCTGACCTTGTCACTGTGCTCGAACTGTGCCGCACGACCGGCACGAAGGTCGCCACCGTCACCGGGGACCTGGACCTGTCCACCGACACCGGCCGGATGCTCGCGGGCATCCTCGTGTCCGTCGCGCAGGCCGAGGTCGAGCGGAAGGGCACCAGGCAGCGCCGAGCGAACGCGCAGCGGGCCGAAGCTGGGTCGATGGGCTGGACCCGGCGCCCATTCGGCTACGACCGGCATGACGGCAAGGTGGTGCTCGTACCCGCCGAGGCCGAGGCGCTGCAGCAAGCCGCTGCGGACGTGCTCGCCGGAGCCACCGTCGCCGCCGCCGCACGCAAGCTCGACGCGGCCGGGCTGACCACGACCGCCGGGAAGCCGTGGAACGTGACCAGCCTGCGCCGCGCGCTGCTGAACCCGCGGTACGCCGGGCGCGTCACCTACAACGGCGCCGACGTCGCCGAAGGCCACTGGCCGGTGATCCTCGACGCGGACACACAGGAACGGCTCGCCGAGGTGCTGCGCGACGTCCGGCGCCGGGTGCAGCAGGGCACCGAACCGCGCTACCTGCTGTCGGGGCTCGCCCGCTGCGGTCGGTGCGACGAGGTCATGTTCGCCTCGCCCTTGAAAAGCAAGGGTCGGACCTGGCATGTCTACAGGTGTCGCGGCTGCTACCTGGCACGCCGCTCCGACCTCGTCGACGGGATCGTCGAGGGAGCGGTGCTCGGCCGGCTGGCTCGCCCGGATGCCGCGTCGCTGCTCGTGCCCGACGTCGAC
>JALYMN010000090.1 GCA_030773675.1 Actinomycetota bacterium | reverse complement strand
CGCGCCGACGCCGCCGGCTGCACCCACGCCACCCTGGCCTGGCTGCACGCCCAGCGGCTGTCCTACTCCGTCGGGTTCACCCTCCCGGACAACGCCCCGGACCTCGTCACCCGGACCCCCGACAGCGCGTGGACCCCGGCCTACGACAGCAACGGCGAGATCCGCCCCGGCGCGTGGGTCGCCGAGCTCACCGGCCTGCTCGACCTCACCTCCTGGCCGCCGGGCCTGCGCGTGATCGTCAGCAAGGAACGCCCCCACCCCGGCGCGCAGCTCCCCGACCTCGAGCTCCGCCACCGCCGCCGCGCCCGCGCCGAGGACCGGATCCGCTGCGCGAAGGACACCGCCTGACGAACCTGCCCCTCGCACGGCTTCGCGCAGAACCAGATCTGGTGCGCCCTCGTCCAACTCGCCTGCGACCTGCTCGGCGGGACCGGCTCTCGACCGCCCGCAGCAGCGGGCGCGGCGCTGCTCGCCGCTGCCGTTGCGACGTTCGGGCTCGGCCGCAACCCGCTGTGGCACGACGAGGTCTTCACCGCGGTCGTCTCGACGCGGCCGACGTCCCTGCTGCTGACGATCCTCGCCAAGCGCGAGGGCAACATGCCCCTCTACTACCCCGGTCGTGGTCCGCCCTACGGCCTGCTCTCCCTGGTCGCCATCGGCGCTCAGCCGCTCGTCGCGGGCCTGATGCTGATCGCGCAGTCGCTGTCGTTGGCACTCGTGCCGCGCGACCGGCTGCAGCTGCGACTCGCGGGAACCGTCCTCGGTGCGCTGTTCGCCGTCTGCGGGTCCCTCGCGCTCTACGTCTCGCGGGTCCAGAGCGGGAGCACGAACTACATCACGCCGACGGAGTTCGGGCAGCTGGTGCACTTCGTGGATCGCCTGGCGGGGGGCACGCGTCTCCTGGCCCTGGTCTTCGCCGGGCTCGGTGCGGTCGCGCTGCTGCTCCTGGTCAGGCAGCGTGTCCGTCGCGGCGTGGAGCACTGGCGGCGCTGGCTGATCGTGAGCTGGGCAGTCGTCCCGCCGGTCGTGCTTGTGCTGATGTCGGAGGTGCGCCCGGTGTGGCGCGACCGTTACCTGGTCGCGGTGACCCCGGCCGTGGTGATCCTCGTCGCCTTCGCCATCGACCGGCTGCGCCCCAGGGCCGTCGCGGCCGGGGCCCTCGCCGTGGTGCTCGCCCTCTCCACCGTCCAGGTGGTCGCTCGGCTCGGATACCCCGCCAGGCTGGACCTGCCCGGGGCAGCTGCTTTCGTGGTCGAGGAGAGCCGTCCGTCCGACGCGATCGTCTACTCGGGGGCCGCGACGCGGACGCCGTTCCTCTGGGAGCTGCAACAGGCGGCCGCCGACGGTCGGCTCCCGCGCGACGTCGCTCTGGCGCCCGGCGGGGGTGCGGACGAGGTGCGCGACCTGTTCGCCCGGGAGGTCGACGCGCCGGTTCTGCAGCGCCGGCTGGCGAGTTGCGAGCGGATCTGGGTGGTGAGCCTCCCCAGGGCGCGCTGGCACCCGACGCCGGAGCCTATGCAGACCGTTGAGGCGTCACCGTTCTGGCAGCAGTTCGAGCAGGTGGCGCAGCGCGAGTTCGGCGACGTGCGCATCCAGCTGTTCGAGAACGACCTGCCCGGCGGCACCGGCGTGGACGCCGCCGGCTGCCCTCCGGCGGAGGTCGGTGCGCGGTGAGGTGCCGGGGCAGGGCGCTCGAGGTCCCACGTCTGCGCGCGGACAACGGGACGCCGCCGGGGCAGCCCCGGCAGGACCGACCAGCCGAAGGGACGGCCGCACGGTGATCGAGTCAGGCTGGAGTCGCGTGGACGGGCCCTCGGTGGTCGTCGTGCTCCCCACCTACAACGAGGCCGACAACATCGAACGCCTCGCACAGGCCGTTCTGGACCTGCCGTGCCGGCCGGACATCCTCGTCGTGGACGACAGCTCTCCGGACGGCACCGGCGAGCTCGTCCTGCGGATGGCCGAGGTGTTCCGGGACCGGGTCCGGCTCCTCACCCGGCCGCGGCGGGAAGGCCTCGGACGGGCCTACGTCGCCGCGTTCACGCGGGTGATCGAGGAGGACCGTCACGACGTGCTCGTGCAGATGGACGTCGACGGGTCGCACCGCCCGGACGACGTCACCCGCCTGGTCGAGGCCCTGAGGGACGCGGACCTCGCCATCGGCTCCCGCTACGTCCCGGGCGGGCGGGTGGAGGGGTGGCCCCTGCACCGGCAGATGTTGTCGCGCGGCGGCAACGTCTACGCCCGCGTGCTGCTCCACCACGGCGTGCGCGACCTGACGGGGGGGTTCAAGGCGTGGCGGCTCCCCCTGCTGCGCCGGCTCGACCTGTCGAGCGTGCGCAGCGGTGGCTACGCCTTCCAGATCGAGACGACTCACCGGGCCCTGGAAGCCGGCGCGGCGGTCCGCGAGGTGCCGATCACCTTCCGGGACCGCGAGCTCGGCCACTCGAAGATGTCGTCGAGGATCGCGAGGGAGGCCGTGGGGACCGTGCTCCGGTTGCGGCTGACGAGCTCTGGGAGCCCGGCGCCGCGGCCCCCAAAGCGCGACCCCAGGGAGCGGCTGGCACGGCAGCGACGCGCCCCCACGTCCGGCGCCCGCGCCGTCCTCGGCGTCGCCGCCGCGCGCCAACGTGCAGGGCGGCCGGCGTCCCGCGGCTAGAAGATCGCTGAACAAGGCGCCTTTGGGCGAGTGAGTTGTGCTCGTGTGCTGGGGGTGCGCTGTTCGTGGGGTCGGGCTTCGAGGTCGACGTTGAGCGCCCGGAGTCGCGTCTGCGCGGCCGGAGAAGCGGCCTGGGCGCCGTCTGAGGGCCGCGAGGGGGACGGGCGCCCCTCCCGGTCAACTCGCGAGGGCCCAGCCGCTGTCGGTGCGCAGCAGTCCGAGGGTGAGAAGGCGGCGCAGGTTGATCGCACTGACGCGGAGGTGCAGCCAGGCGTGATTCTTCGCGGTGCCGCGGTGCCGCGGTAGCGCAGGCCGCCGGTTGCCCCGGGTGATCCACGCCAGTGAGCGTTCGACCATCGGGCGGTGCTG
>JALYMN010000089.1 GCA_030773675.1 Actinomycetota bacterium | reverse complement strand
GCCTCCGCCTCCGAAGAAAGAAGGACCGCCATGCCCATTGCGCGCAAGCTCGCCGTGGAGTTCATCGGGACGTTCTTCCTCGTCTTCACCGTCGGGATGGCGGTGGCGAACGCGGGCGATCTCGCGCCGCTGGCCATCGGCGCCTCGTTGATGGCGATGATCTTCGCCGGGGGGCACGTGTCGGGCGCCCACTACAACCCGGCCGTGAGCACCGCGGTCTTCCTTCGGGGCAAGATGAGCTTGAGCGAGCTGGTCGCCTACGCGGCCACGCAAGTCGCGGCGGCGGTGGTGGCGGGCCTCGTCGTGATCCTGCTCGGCTTTGACCCCAACCAGGCTGCGCCGGTAGCCGGGGCGGGAAAGATGCTCGTCGCCGAGTTCTTATTCACGTTCGCGCTCGCGTGGGTGGTCCTCAACGTGGCCACTGCGCGTGGAACCGAGGGCAACTCCTTCTACGGGCTCGCCATCGGATTCACGGTGGTGACCGGCGCATACGCAGTGGGCGCCATCTCCGGCGGCGCGTTTAATCCCGCGGTCGCGGTGGGCGCCATGGTCATGGGCCTGCTCTCGTGGGGCGACATCTGGGTCTACCTAGTGGCGACCCTGGCCGGCGGGGCGGCCGCGGCCTTCGTCTTCCTGTACACCCAGCCAGCCGAAAAAGGCCGCGGCGACGTGCGGGCGGCTGAGCCGGGCGGCGACGTGCCCACCGCCGAGGCGGACGTTGGCGCCGAGTCCCGCTGACCCCGGGTGCGGGGCTGCCGCGGCGAAGGCGTCGCCACGCCCCGGCCACTTCAACGCCCCACGCGCCAGGTCGGGTCGGCAGACCTTCTCACGTGGCGGTAGCCCCTAGGAGCAACGCGCGGTGGCGGTGGAGCCGTCGAAAGAGCGTCAGCGCGTTCGGCGGGCGCGCCGGCCGCAAGGGCCACACAAAGGGATGACGCTGAGCAATTCGCCAGAGTTCTTGTTCATGAAACTCCCGGTCTGACGCGGCCGCCCTGCGCGCAGCGCACCCCCAAGCACGACCAGCACGCGCACGAGCATGCGAGTTGAAATCGTCACGGATCCCGGCACAAGGACGGGCTCGGGTGGCAGGGTCTAGCCGAAGGCGATGGTCCGGGGCCAGTTGATCGAGGACGGGGGTTGTCCTCGTCGAACCGGTCGCGCTCCCGCAGCCCAAGGCAGGAGGAGCTGCGGCGGTCGGCGATCCGGCTGGTGAGCGAGGGGCGTACGCAGGAGGAGGCGGCCCGCATCGTCGGGGTCCGTCGCCAGGCGGTCGGGCGGGTGGGTCAAGGCGCATCGTGAGGGCGGCGACGAGGCGCTGGCGGCGCGGCGGCGGGGGCGTCGCGGCGGGCACACGAGCCGGAGATGATCGCGCGGTGGCAGGCCGACCGATTGGATGCGGGGGCGGGGCCCAGCGCAGTTGCGAAGGCGCTGACCCTGCTCGGAAACATCTTGCAGCGCGCCGCGAGGCCAGGCGGATCCCTTCCAATTCGCAACGCCTCGTGCGACGCACCCCGCCTCCACTCCGCGACGAGGTCCGTCCGTTGGCACCGGCCTCCGTGGAGGCGCTGCTCTCGCGCAGCTCTTCGGCCGAGCTCACAAGATGGGATGCGACGTTCGTGTCGGTACTCGCGTACGCAGGGCTCCGTCCTCAGGAGGCGCGGCGACTGGAGTGGCGCCACATCCACGAGCGCACCCTCGTCGCCAACGCCGACAAGACCAGGACGCGTCGCACTGTGCGTCTCCTTGCCCCGCTGCGCAGCGACCTCGCGGCCTGGCGGCTCGCCCAGGGCCGACCCGGGGATCGCGGCTCGTCTTACCCGGCGTGAACAGGGGCCCGTGGACCGAGAACGCGTACGCCCTTTGGCGCGAGCGTGCTTTGCCGACGGGCTCCGTCGAGCCGGGCTTGAGCCGGCACGGCCGTACGACCTGCGCCACTCGTTCGCCTCGCTGCTGCTTCACGAGGGCCGCTCGGTGATCTAGGTCGCCCGTCAGCTTGGACACGGTGCCCAGCTCACGATGCGTACGTACGGACACGTGCTTGAGGAGCTTGAGGACGCCCCCCGACTTCCCGCCGAAGAAGCCATCCGCCGAGCTCGCGATCGAGCTCGTACCCGCCTCGTACCTGCGACGCCAGATCAGTCATAGGCGGGTCGGCGGCGATGCGCTGCGCACGCAGCGCTTTGCGTGAATGGGCGGTCCCGGGCTCGAACCGGGGACCTCCTGCTTGTAAGGCAGGCGCTCTGACCAGCTGAGCTAACCGCCCGCGCGCTCGCGATCCTAGTCTCGGCGGGGATGTGCACCGAGCACGCGACGCGC
>JALYMN010000088.1 GCA_030773675.1 Actinomycetota bacterium | reverse complement strand
CGGGCCTGTGGATGGACCCGGGGCCGCTCGGCACCCTCGGCGTCGGCGTGCCCTTCGTCATGGCGGCGAAGAGCGCCCGCCCGGACCTCGACGTCGTGGCCCTGTTCGGCGACGGCGCCTTCAGCCTGACGGGCTGGGACTTCGAGACCTGCGTGCGCTTCGACCTGCCCTTCGTCGGCATCGTCGGCAACAACTCGTACATGAACCAGATCCGCTACGGCCAGGCCCAGAAGTACGGCTGGGACCGCGGGGACATCGGCAACAAGCTCGGCGACGTCCGGTACGACGAGTTCGCGAAGATGCTGGGCGGCTACGGCGAGGAGGTCCGCGAGCCCTCGCAGCTGCGCGGCGCCTTCGAGCGGGCGCGCGAGTCGGGCAAGCCCTCGTTGATCAACGTCTGGATCGACCCGGACGCGTTCGCGCCGGGCACGATGAACCAGACGATGTACAAGTAGGGGAGGAAAGCGATGAGCAAGGCCCTCGAGGGCATCCGCGTCGTCGACATGACGCACGTGCAGGCCGGCCCGGTCTGCACGCAGCTCATGGCGTGGATGGGCGCCGACGTCATCAAGATCGAGCAGCCTGGCCGGGGGGACGTCACCCGCGGCCAGCTGCGCGACAAGCCGGGCGTCGACAGCCTGTACTTCACGATGCTCAACTCGAACAAGCGCAGCCTGACCCTCAACATGAAGGCGGATGAGGGCAAGCGCGTGTTCGACGAGCTCGTGCGCCAGTCGGACGTCATCGTGGAGAACTTCGGCCCCGGCGTGATGGACCGGCTGGGCTACACCTGGGAGCGCATCCAGGAGATCAACCCGCGGATCATCTACGCCTCGCTGAAGGGCTTCGGCCCGGGCGCGCTGCAGAACGCGAAGGCCTACGAGAACATCGCGCAGGCCACGGGCGGCGCCATGAGCACGACGGGCTTCGAGGACGGGGACCCGGTGGTGACCGGGGCCCAGATCGGCGACTCGGGCAACGCCGTGCACCTCTTCGGGGCGATCATGGCCGCCCTGTACCAGCGGACGAACACGGGCCGTGGGCAGCGGGTCCAGATCGCGATGCGCTCCGGGATCCTGAACCTCTGCCGCGTGAAGATGCGCGACCAGCAGCGCCTGGACAACGCCGGGCCGCTGGCGGAGTACCCCAACGAGCAGTGGGGCGATTTCGTCCCCCGCTCGGGCAACGCATCCGGCGGTGGGCAGCCCGGCTGGGCCGTGCGCTGCAAGCCGACGACGGAGTGGGGGGCGAACGCCTACCTCTACGTCGTCGTCCAGCCCCAGGTGTGGGAGCCGCTGGTGCGCAAGATCGGGCGCGAGGACCTCCTGGGCAACCCGGACTACGACACGCCCGAGGCGCGCCTGCCCCGCCTGAAGGAGATCTTCGGGATGATCGAGGAGTGGACGCTCACGAAGACGAAGTGGGAGGCCTTCGGTGAGCTCAACGCCATCAACGTCCCCTGCGGCCCCGTCCTGAGTACCAAGGACCTGCTCCACGACGAGGGCCTGCGGGCGGAGGGGATGCTCGTCGACGTCGAGCACCCGGAGCGCGGCACCTACACCACCGTGGGCTGCCCGTTCACGCTGTCCGACTCGCCGGTGGAGATCAAGCGCTCGCCGCTGCTCGGCGAGCACAACGAGGAGATCCTCCAGGAGCTCCTCGGCGTCCCCCAGGAGGAGCGCGACAGGCTCACCTCCGCGGGCACCGTCTGACGACGCCCTCCTGACCTGAGCACACCGACGAGGACGAGAGGCGAACCCGAGGCCATGGCACAGACTGCGACGGAATCCGGCTCGAGCACGACGCACGACCAGGGGACGGTGCGCGAGGTCCTCGACGCCGTGCGCGCCGAGGGGCGCAACGCCCTCACGGCGCCGGAGGCCAAGCGCGTCTGCGACGCCTACGGGATCCCCGTGCCCGGCGAGGGGCTCGCGACCTCCGCGCAGGAAGCCGTGAGCCTGGCCGGGCAGATGGGCTACCCCGTGGTCCTCAAGATCGTCTCGCCCGACATCCTCCACAAGACGGAGGCCAAGGGCGTCCTCGTCGGGCTCGGGTCGGAGGAGGAGGT
>JALYMN010000087.1 GCA_030773675.1 Actinomycetota bacterium | reverse complement strand
GCGTCGACCGCCACGGTGGGGCGCAGGACCAGCTCGCCGACGGCGCCGGCGACCAGGCCGACGGCGCCCGGCTCGCGGCGCGGCCGCCACGGCTCGACCGGCACCTCGCGTGGTTCCGGCGTGACGTCGAGCAGCACCGTGCCGATGTCGACCGCCGCGACCCCGTCGACCATCGCATGGTGAGTCTTGGTGATCACGCCGACCCGGCCGCCCTCGAGCCCCTCGACGAGGTAGATCTCCCACAGCGGGCGGGTGCGGTCGAGCTGCCGGCTCATCAGCCGCCCGACCAGCTCGCGCAGCTGTGCGGCGCTGCCCGGCCGGGGAAGCGCGCTGCGACGCACGTGGTACGTGACGTCGAAGTCCTCGTCGTCGACCCACACCGGGTTGGCCAGCCGCCCCGGCACCTGCCGGACCTTCTGCCGGTAGCGCGGCACCAGCGCGATCCGCTGGCTGATGAGCTCGACGAGCCGGTCGTAGTCGAAGCCCTCGCCCGGAGGCGCGAACACCGCCACACCGCCGACGTGCATGGCCGTCGTCGGCGTCTCCATGTACAGGAAGGAGACGTCGAGAGGGCTCAACCGGTCGGCCACGGCGGTCATCGAAGCATGGGGCCCGGCAGCGCCCGCGGCTCAGGGCGCCGGGCGGTCCAGCGGCAGCTCGACCAGCACCGCGAGCTCGGCCAGGGTGGCGGGGCGGCCCGTCGGCGTCGCTCAGCACCGCCGTGCGCAGCCCGGCCGCCCGCAGCGCCGCGACGACGTCCGCGACCGGCTCGTCGGTCGGCGAGAGCACGCCGAGGTCGTCGAGGACGACGGCCCGCACCCGCACAGGCGCACGGCAGGTGCAGCTGCTGGCCTCCCGTGACGCGCTCGTCGCCGGGGGGCAGACTGCCCGGGACCGCATCTCTCCCAGGAGGACAGCCCGTGGACTTCGAGCCGTCGGCCAAGGCGAAGGACTACCTCGCCCGCCTGCAGGACTTCATGGACACCCGAGTGCTGCCGGCCGAGGAGCTGTACGAGCAGTACCGCCAGGAGAAGGGCCCCCAGGACCACACGCTCCCGCCGGTCGTCGAGGAGCTCAAGGTGGAGGCGCGCTCGCGCGGCCTGTGGAACCTGTTCCTGCCCGACGTCTCCGGGTTGACCAACGTCGAGTACGCACAGCTTGCCGAGCTGACCGGCTGGTCCACGCACATGGCGCCGGAGACGATCAACTGCGACGCGCCGAACACGGGCAACATGGAGGTGCTGCACATGTTCGGCACCGCCGCGCAGAAGTCGCAGTGGCTCACGCCGCTCATGGAGGGCGAGATCCGCTCGGCGTTCGCCATGACCGAGCCGGACGTCGCCTCCTCGGACGCGACCAACATCCAGACCCGGATCGAGCGCGACGGCGACGACTACGTCATCAACGGGCGCAAGTGGTGGATCACCGGCGCCGCCGACCCGCGTTGCAAGATCATGGTCGTGATGGGCAAGACGGACCCGTCGGCGCGGACGTACAACCAGCAGTCGATGATCCTCGTGCCGATGGACACCCCTGGTGTCGAGGTCGTGCGCGCCCTGCCTGTCTTCGGCTACCAGGACCAGCACGGGCACTGCGAGGTCCGCTACACCGACGTCCGCGTGCCGGCCGACAACCTGCTCGCCGGCGAGGGCCAGGGCTTCATGATCGCCCAGGCCCGGCTCGGGCCCGGCCGCATCCACCACTGCATGCGCTGCATCGGGGTGGCCGAGCGCGCGCTCAAGCTCATGTGCGAGCGGGCGACGTCGCGTGTCGCGTTCGGCGGGACGCTCGCCGAGCAGGGCGTGGTGCAGGAGCAGATCGCCGAGTCGCGCATCGAGATCGAGCAGGCCCGGCTGCTCACCCTCAAGACCGCCTGGCTCATCGACCGGTACGGCGCCAAGGGGGCCCGCACCGAGATCGCCGCCATCAAGGTGATCGCGCCGCGGGTGGCGCTGTCGGTGCTCGACCGCGCCATCCAGGTGCACGGCGGAGGCGGCGTCTCCGACGACTTCCCGCTCGCCCGCATGTACGCCGGCACCCGGACGCTCAGGCTCGCCGACGGGCCGGACGAGGTGCACATCCGCACGGTCGCCCGCCAGGAGCTCGGCCCGTACCGGCAAGCCGCGGGGGCGGGCGCGGCGGGTGCGGCAGGGCGGCCGGGCTCGTCGGCGGGCGGCGAGGCGCAGGCC
>JALYMN010000086.1 GCA_030773675.1 Actinomycetota bacterium | reverse complement strand
CGACGTCGGTGAACAAGTCCGCGAACATCTCGTCCGGGAACAGCGCGAAGCACTCCCGGTGCAACACCCCGTAGATCGAGTCCTCCGCGACCCGGCCCGAGCAGTAGTTCGCCGTCGTCCGCAGCAGATCACCCTGCCGCGGCGCCGCCCCCAACGTCATCGCTCAAACCGATCACTCACCAAGCCTCCCAAGTGATCAAGAAGCCGAGGCGCTGCCACGCGGCGAAAGACACCAGCCACCTAGGGACAGGAGGCGTGCCACGACCGTGACCTCGGGCTCGCCCCTCCTGTCGGTGCTCGCCGTTATGGTCCGCGCGTGACGGTGGCTGCGGAGACCCCGCTCGTCGTGCTGGAGGGCGTGAACAAGTCCTTCGGCGACCTGCACGTGCTCAAGGACATCGACCTGCAGGTCGGCCGCGGCGAGGTGCTCGTCGTCATCGGCCCGTCCGGCTCCGGCAAGTCGACGATGTGCCGCTGCATCAACCGGCTCGAGACCATCGACAGCGGCCGGGTGGTCGTCGACGGGCAGGAGCTGCCCCGCGAGGGCAAGCAGCTCGCCCGGCTGCGCGCCGACATTGGCATGGTCTTCCAGTCGTTCAACCTGTTCGCGCACAAGAGCGTGCTCGACAACGTCACGCTCGGGCCCGTGAAGGTCCGGGGGGTCGACCGGCGCGAGGCCGAGGAGCGCGGCCGGGAGCTGCTCAGCCGAGTCGGCATCGGCGACAAGGCCGACGCCATGCCGGCGCAGCTGTCCGGCGGTCAGCAGCAGCGCGCCGCGATCGCCCGAGCGCTCGCGATGCAGCCCAAGCTCATGCTGTTCGACGAGCCCACCTCCGCGCTCGACCCGGAGTACGTCAGCGAGGTGCTCGACGTCATGAAGGGGCTGGCGGCCGAGGGCATGACGATGGTCGTCGTCACGCACGAGATGGGCTTCGCCCGCTCCGCCGCCGACCGGGTCGCCTTCATGGCCGACGGGCGCATCGTCGAGGTCGCCCAGCCCGACCGGTTCTTCTCCGCGCCCGAGAGCTCCCGGGCGCGGGACTTCCTGTCCAAGATCCTCACTCACTGACCCGTCAGCACTCCGACCACCGTCCGGGAGGACACCCCCATGCGTCTCGCACTGCGCACCGCGGCCGCGCTGGCCGCACTCACCCTCGCGGCCACCGGCTGCGGCGGGGGCACCGACAGCGGGGAGGTCGCCCAGGAGGGCAACAGCCCGGAGGCCAAGCCCTCGTTCGCAGCGGGCACGACGATGGCCCGCATCCAGCAGGCCGGGACTATCAAGATCGGGACGAAATTCGACCAGCCGCTGTACGGCGAGAAGGGGCTGTCCGGCGAGGTCGAGGGCTTCGACGTGGAGATCGGCAAGATCATCGCCCAGGAGCTGGGCGTCGAGCCGCAGTTCCAGGAGGCGGTGTCGAAGAACCGCGAGCCGTTCATCCAGCAGGGCACCGTCGACGTCGTCATCGCGACGTACACGATCAACGACGAGCGCAAGAAGGTCGTCGACTTCGCCGGGCCGTACTACGAGACCGGCCAGTCGCTCATGGTCGCCGAGGGCAACGACGACATCAAGAGCAAGGACGACCTGGCCGGCAAGACGGTGTGCTCGGTGGAGGGCTCGACCCCGGCCGAGCGGATCAAGGAGGTTGCGCCCCAGGCCAAGGTCATCCTGTTCGACGCCTACGGCAAGTGCGCCGAGGCGGTCAAGAACGGCCAGGCCGACGCGGTCACCACCGACGAGGCGATCCTGCTCGGCCTGGTCAGCAAGAACGAGGGCGAGTTCAAGGTCGTCGGCGAGCAGTTCTCCGAGGAGCCCTACGGCATCGGCCTCAAGAAGGGCGACCAGGCGTTCCGCGACTTCCTCAACGACACACTCCAGAAGGCCTACGAGGACGGCCGCTGGCGCGACGCGCTGGAGAAGACGGTCGGCCAGGTGCAGGAGGAGCTCCCCGAGCCGCCCGCGGTCGACCGCTACTAGTCCGCACCCGCTCACCCGACCGAGCCCGGGAGCTCCTCGGTGCAGCTGTCGACGATCACCGACAACCTCGACCGCTACGCCGAGGGGTTCCTCGGCACGCTCAAGCTCACCGGCATCGGCGCCACCGGCGCGCTGGTGCTCGGCACCGTGCTGGCCGCGATGCGGGTCAGCCCGGTGGCGACCCTGCGGGCCGGCGGGGCGCTGTACGTCGAGACGCTCCGCAACTTCCCGCTGCCGGTGCTCGTCGTGCTGTTCGCGTTCGGCCTGCCGCGGGTGGTCGGCATCCGGTCGTTCTTCGTGTGGGCGTGCCTCGCGATCGCGCTCTACCACGCTGCGTTCGTCTGCGAGGCGCTGCGCTCGGGGATCAACGCGGTCGGGGTCGGGCAGGGTGAGGCGGCGCGCTCGCTGGGGCTGTCGTTCCCGCAGGTGCTGTCGCTCGTGGTGCTGCCGCAGGCGTTCCGCACCGTCGTCCCGCCGCTCGGCAACGTGCTCATCGCGCTCACCAAGAACACCGCGGTGGCGGCGACGATCGACGTCACCGACCTGACCAACTCCACCGAGTTCATCATCAACGAGACGGTCGACCCGCTCATGGCGATCCTCGGCAGCGCGTTGTGCTACCTCGCGCTCACGCTGCCGACCGGGCTGCTCATCGGCCGGATCGAGCGGCGGACGGCGTTCGCCCGATGACCACGCTGCTCGAGAAGCCGCCCGTCCCCCGGCGCACGCGCCCGACCTCGATCAGCGGCCTGGCCGCGTTCGCCGACCCGCTCGGGCCGCGCGGCCGGCGTACGGCGCTGGTCGCGTCGGTGCTCGGCGGGCTGGTGCTGCTCGCGCTGGTCGGCGCCGCGCTGGCCAGGCTGCAGGCCGTCGGGCAGCTCGACCCCGACCGCTGGACCGAGCTGCTGAGCTCCGAGGGCGCGCAGTTCCTCGGCGAGGGGCTGCTCACCACGCTGCAGGCCGCCGCCGTCGCGATCGCCCTGTCGGTGGCGATCGGTGCGGTCATGGCGCTCGGCCGGCTGTCACACCTGGCACCGCTGCGCTGGCTCGCCGGCACCTACGTCGAGCTCTTCCGGGCGCTGCCGTCGCTGCTGCTCATCCTGTTCGCGTTCTTCGGGCTGCCGCAGCTCCTCGCGGCGCTGCCCGCCGGGCTGGGCCTGCCGACCCAGGTGAGCCGGTACGCCGCGCTGGTGATCGGGCTGACCCTCTACAACAGCGCCGTCATGGCCGAGATCATCCGGGCCGGAGTGCTCTCGCTGCCCCGCGGTCAGGCGGAGGCGGCGGCCGCGATCGGACTGACGCGGGGTCAGGCCCAGCGGCTGGTTGTCCTCCCGCAGGCGGTCTCGCGAATGCTGCCCTCGCTCATCGCGCAGGGCGTCGTCGTCCTCAAGGACACCTCCTACGGCTTCGTCATCGGCTTCGAGGAGCTGCTGCGCCGCGGGCAGCTCGCCGGCGAGGCGACCGCGGACGTGCTGCAGGCCTACGTGATCGTGGCCGTCGTGTACGTCGCCGTGTGCCTCGCGCTGTCGGCGCTCGCCCGCTACGTCGAGGGGCGGCAGCGCCGCCGCTACGGGCGGGCCGCGTCCGGCGGGACCCGCGCGGCGTGAGCACCGACGAGGCCCAGGCGCCCCTGGACAGCGCGCCGGGTGCGACGGGGCCCGTGCCCGACCAGGAGACGCTCGCCTTTGCCGCGCAGCTGTTCGACCTGGCGCGGGAGGGCGACGCGTCGCAGCTCGCGGCCTACCTCGACGCCGGGGTGCCGGCCGACCTGACCAACGACAAGGGCGACACGCTGCTGCTGCTCGCCGCCTACCACCGGCAGGCCGACGCCGTCCGGGTGCTGCTCGCCCGCGGCGCCGACGTGGCCCGGGTCAACGATCGGGGGCAGACGGCGCTGGCCGCAGCGGTCTTCCGCTCGGACGCCGAGATCGTCCGGCTGCTGCTCGACGCCGGCGCCTCGCCGTCCGACGGTGGGCCGAGCGCGCTGGAGACCGCGCGGTTCTTCGACCTGCCGGAGATGGTGGCGCTGCTGCAGCGAGGGTGACGTCCCGACCGCTGCCGGCAGGTCAGCCCGTCCCGTGGCCTGCGGTCAGCGTCCCGGCGCCAGGCGTGCCCGTCGGGGGACCGGCCAACGAGGCGCGTCCGCAGCGCCGCATGATGTGCGCCCGCACCGGCCGTTCGAGCCCGTGGTACGACGCCGCCGCCACCGCGGGGGTCAGCACGAAGGCGACGACCAAGCCACCGGTCGGACCCACGGCGCCGGACCCGTAGGCGAGCAGCAGCAGGGGCAGGTGCCAGAGGTAGACGCCGTAGGACAGCACCCCGACCCGGGCGAGGACGGCCAGGGACAGGACGCGGCGCAGGAGACCCGGCACGTGGTCCAGCGCCACGACCAGCGCGCTCGCCGCGACCGCGACGAGCGCCGGCAGGACGGTCATGGCGAACCGCGGGCCCGGGACGAACGGGGTGAGCACCAGCACCCCCGCGCCGCACCACCCCAGCCAGGCCCGCGGCCGCCAGCCAGTGCGGACCGCCAGCGCGGCGGCGCAGCCGTAGAGCAGGGCGTCGGCGCGCTCCAGCGTCCCGTGGTAGAGCAGCAGCTCCGGTGCAGCGAAGGCACCGTCCCGCCCGACTCCGAGGCCCAGGACCAGGACGCACCGCCAGGCGAGCGAGGCGGCGCACAGCAGCAGCGTGACGCGCAGCAGGGACGCCAGCGGGCGGCGGGGCAGCAGGACGAGCAGCGCCAGGGGCCACAGCAGGTAGAACTGCTCCTCGATCGCGAGCGACCACGTGTGCTCGAAGCCCGGCAGGTAGTCGCCGGCCACGATCGTCGCGTAGTTGGCCACGTAGAGCAGCGCGAGCACCGAGCCGGGCACGACCTCGGGCCGCCCGGCGGCGACGTAGAGGGCGTCGCACACCACGACCATGAGGAGCAGTGCGGGCAGCAGCCGCGCGGCCCGGCGCACGACGAAGTCCGTCAGCCGGATGCGCCCCTCCCGGGCGTGCTCGTCCAGCAGCAGCCCGGTGATGAGGTAGCCCGACAGCGCGAAGAAGACGGCGACGCCCAGCGCGCCGAGCCCGGTGAGCGAGGGTCGTCCCAGGTGCGAGCAGACGACGAGCAGGACCGCGACGCCCCGGACGCCGTCGAGCCAGGGCCGGTGGCCGGCAGAACGACCGGTAGCAGGGTGGGGCACCGGTGCACGTCCTCGTCGGCCTCGTCCGGATCAGGGCGATCCCGACCGTAGGGGGACGCGAACGAGCCGTCAGCCGACGCGGGCGCCGTCACCCGTCGGGGTGATCCGACCGCGACGAGGGATCGTCGGTCAGCCGCAGCCGGTGCCCGCGGGCTGGGCCTGCCGCGCCGGTCCGAGACCGGGCATGCCGAGCGCGACCGCCGGCGTCCGGGTCGTCGTCCGGGCCGCCCACGCGTCGCCGGCCGCCGTCCTGCGGTGCGACAGCAACGGCCCGTCGGCGACGAGGTAGTGCGGCCCCGCCTTCGTGACGACCGTCTCGACGACGTCCCCTGGCCGCACCCCATCGGCGGGCGCGAGGTGCACCAGCCGGTTGTCGCGCGCCCTGCCGGTGAGCCGTCCGGGGGCGTCCTTGCGCCCGCCCTCACCGACGAGCACCTCGACCGCCCGCCCGACCTGTGCGGCGTTGCCCTCCGCCGTGATGCGGTCCTGCAACGCGACGAGCCGCTCGTAGCGCTCCTGCACGACCGCCTTCGGCACCTGCGCGTCGTACGACGCGGCGGGCGTGCCGGGGCGCGGCGAGTACTGGAAGGTGAACGCGCCGGAGAAGCGCGACGCCTCGACGACCCGCAGCGTCTCGGCGAAGTCCGCCTCTGTCTCGCCCGGGAAGCCGACGATGATGTCGGTGGTGATGGCGGCGTCCGGGATGCGCTCGCGCACCCGCTCGAGGATGCCGAGGAAGCGCTCGCTGCGGTAGGAGCGGCGCATCGCCTTGAGCACGACGTCGGAGCCGGACTGCAGCGGCATGTGCAGGCTGGGGCAGACCGCCGGCGTCTCGGCCATGGCGGCGATGACGTCGTCCGTGAAGTCGCGGGGGTGGGGGCTGGTGAAGCGCACCCGCTCGATCCCGTCCACCGCCCCGACTGCGCGCAGGAGGTCGGCGAAGGCGCCGCGCTCGCCGAACGACCGGCCGTAGGAGTTGACGTTCTGCCCGAGCAGGGTCACCTCGAGCACGCCCTGCTGCGCCAGGACCTCGACCTCGCGCAGGACGTCGCCCGGACGCCGGTCCTCCTCCCGACCGCGCAGGCTGGGGACGATGCAGAAGGTGCAGGTGTTGTCGCACCCGACCGAGATGCTGACCCAGGCCGAGGAGGCCGACTCGCGACGGGCGGGCAGCGTCGAGGGGAAGACCTCCAGGGACTCCTTGAGCTCGACCTGGGCCGACTGCTCCACCCGCGCGCGCTCGAGCAGCACCGGCAGCGACCCGACGTTGTGGGTGCCGAAGACGACGTCGACCCAGGGGGCCTTGGTCGTGATGAGGCCCTGGTCCTTCTGCGCGAGGCACCCGCCGACGGCGATCTGCATGCCTGGCGTGCGGTCCTTGACGGGCTTGAGGTGGCCGAGGTTGCCGTAGAGGCGGTTGTCGGCGTTCTCGCGGACGGCGCAGGTGTTGAACACGACCACGTCGGGCGTGCTGCCCTCCTGCGCGGGCAGGTAGCCGGCGGCATCGAGCAGGCCCGAGATGCGCTCCGAGTCGTGCACGTTCATCTGGCACCCGTAGGTGCGCACCTCGTACGTCCTCACCTTCTTCAGCGTAGGTGGGCGCCTGCCGGTACCCTCGCCAGCGAGGGGAGTACTTCCCAAGGTCCACCCGGTCAGTACGGCTGTCCTCCGACGGCTCCGGGTGGCCGCCTGCTCGGCAGGTGAAGGAGACCTCGGACCGCACCACCGAGTCCGAGGAGACCCCTGTGCTCACCTTGTCCGCTGCGACGCCCACCGGCGTCGAGACCGTCGCGACCCCCGGCCTGTGGGCCGTGACCTTCGGCGCCGCCCTGGCCCTGCTGCTGCTCGACTTCGTTCTCACGCGCAAGCCGCACGAGGTGTCGATGAAGGAGGCCACCGGCTGGTCGTTCTTCTACGTCGCCCTGCCGCTCGCCTTCGGCGCGTACATCTGGTCGCGCTTCGGCTCGACGACCGGGATCGAGTACATCAACGGCTACCTCGTCGAGAAGTCGCTGTCGGTCGACAACCTGTTCGTCTTCATGCTCCTGCTGTCGGCCTTCGCCGTGCCGGCGGCGCTGCAGCAGCGGGTGCTGCTGTACGGCATCGTCGGCGCGCTGGTGCTGCGCGGCATCTTCATCGCCCTCGGCGCAGCGGCCCTCGACCGCCTGTCGTTCGCGTTCCTGCTGTTCGGCGCCGTCCTGCTCGCCACCGGGGGAAAGATCCTGCGCGACCAGCGCAAGGGCCTTGGGCACACCGTCGACGTCGACAGCCTGCGCTCGGTGCGGCTGCTGCGCCGCTTCATGCCCGTGACGGCCGACTACCGCGGCCCGCGGCTGTTCGTGCGCGAGGACGGGGTGCGCGCGGCCACGCCGTTCGCGCTGGTCGTCCTCGCCGTGCTCGCGACCGACGTGGTGTTCGCCGTCGACTCCGTGCCGGCGGTGTACGGCATCACCGGCGACCCGTTCCTCGTCTTCGCCACCAACGCGTTCGCGCTGCTCGGGCTGCGGGCGCTGTACTTCGTCCTGCAGGGCGCGCTGTCGAAGCTGGTGCACCTCGGCTACGGCCTCGCCGCCATCCTCGGCTTCATCGGTGTCAAGCTCGTCCTGCACTGGGCGCACGGCATCTGGACGTGGGTGCCGGAGATCCGACGCTCGCCTCGCTCGGCGTCATCGTCGCGGTCCTGGCGCTGGTCACCGCCACCAGCCTGTCGGCGAGCCGGAGGGCCGAGGGGGCGAGGGGCGAGTGGGACGAGGTGCCGTCGCGGGTGCCGTAGGCCAGGGCCGTGGGCCGGCGATCGGCATGGTCACCGTCGACCGCCGGCGTGTCGTCACGTGATCATGCCGGTGGCGGGCCCCGGGCGGATGTGGTGATCAACGACCGGCTCAGGCGGGCGAGATCGCCACATCCCTGCACGCCGGGCCGGGGGCTGACCGACTTCTCGGGGATGTGGTGATCAACGGGCAGGGGCTCGGCGGGCGAGATCGCCACATCCCCCTGTTGGCGTCCGTTGTGGACCCGTTCGGTGTTAATTCGACCCAGATCTGGCCTTTTCGGACACCTGGTGCCAGAGTTCCGTCACCTGATGACAGGAGACGTTCGTGCGCCGTCCGACCGCCCTGCTCTGTCTCGCCGCCCTGTCCGCCACGGGGCTGGCGCTCGCCGCTCCCGCCGTCGCCGCTCCGGCGCCCGCCGCCAGTCCTGCCGCCGCTGCGGCCGTGTCCGACGAGCTGGTCGTCGGCTACGTCGCCGGGGCCGGCCCGGCTGCCCAGCAACGTGC
>JALYMN010000085.1 GCA_030773675.1 Actinomycetota bacterium | reverse complement strand
AGCCCGACACGCCGCGACAATTCAGGGCGGCGTCCGACCGCGATCGCCAAGAGACTTTGGAGAACTTATGCGCTCGTTCTCAGCACGTTGCTTGCCAGCCGCGCGCGCCGCCACCCGTCGACGGGATGCACGGCCGATACGACAGCTCACCACCAACCGCCTAACTGAGCGGCATTGGACCTGACGCTGGCTTGGCCTGACGGTCCGGGGATCACACCTCAGCATCGCTACGCATCGGGCGACGGCACCTAGCCTCGGTCGGTCAGTACGGCAGGCCGTCCGGATGCACACGGCTGTAGTCCGGCGCGGGCAGCGTCAACAGGCGCTTTGCCTTGATCGTCTCGCCGGTCGTGCCGCATGAGCAGCGCAGGCTGTGCCCGACGGCACGCAGGCGGCTGACCGCCACGAGCACGTTCAGAACAGGGTGGCCGGCTCCGGCGCGGCGAGCACCTCCTCCAGCGGCACGTCGGTGACGACTTGCAGCCGCTGGGTGGCGCGGGTGAGCGCGACGTACAGCGTGCGCAGTCCCGCCTCGCGGGTCAGCGCCTCGCCGACGAGCAGCCGCGGCTGCAGCACCGCACAGCCGTCGAACTCCAAGCCCTTGACCGCCCAGCCGTCCAGGACCGTCAGGCGGGGCCGCTCGCCGAGCCGTCCCTGCACCGCGTCGAGCAGGGCGTACGGCGCGACGACCCCGACCGTGCCGGTGGTGCCAGCGAGCAGCTCGTCGACGGCGGCCACCAGGTCGTCGAGCACGTCGCCGCCGGCGCGCACCACCGGCTCGACGCCGGTCGAGCGGACGGCGGCCGGTGCCTCGGCGTCCGGGTCGATGGCGGTGAGCACGCGGGCGGCGAGCGCCGCGATCTCGGTGCTCGTGCGGTAGTTGGTGTGCAGCTCGGCCTCGCGCAGCCTCGCCCGGCCGAGCACGGTGCGCAGCGCGTCGCGGACCTCCTGCACGTCGGGCCAGGCCGACTGCGCCCAGTCGCCGACGACGGTCCAGCTGGCCCCACGTGCCCGGCGGCCGAGCATCCGCCACTGCATCGGCGTGACGTCCTGCGCTTCGTCGACGACGACGTGGGCGTAGGTGCGGTGCTCGAGGTCGTCGGTGATGCGCCGCTGCCGGCGGGTGTTGCGGTCGGCGAAGGTCGTCACCTCGCCGACGAACTCGTCGAGCTCGTCGAGCTCGCTCCACTCGTCGTCCTCGGGCTCGGGCTCGGGCGGCGGGCCGAGCAGGGCGACGAGCTCGTCGTACAGGGCGGCGTCGGAGGCGGTGAGCGGCCCGCCGCCCGCCCAGGCATCCTGGACGGCGGCGACCTCGGCGTCGTCGAGCAGGCCGCGGGCGGCGGCGCGCAGGTCGACCCGGCCGCCGCGCAGCGCGTCGAGCACCTGGTCGGCGGCGAGCACGGGCCAGGCCGCCTCGACCGCCTTGACGAACGCGGGCTCCTCCTTGAGCCAGGCGACGAAGTCCTCCCGGTCGCCCGGCTCCTCCTTCGGCGCTTCCTCCCGGCGCGACCAGGAGCGCCAGGCGCTGTCGACCACGGCGCCGAGGAAGGCGGCCCGCCCGGCGTTGTGGCTGCGGGCGCCGCGGCGGACCTGGCTGCGTCGCTTGGCGAGCTCGGCGCCCGGCACGACGAGCGCCTGGCCCCAGCGCACGGTCTCGACGTCCGGGAGCCGCCCGCCGGGGTCGGCGAGAGCGCGCACGACCCGCTTGAGGACGTCGACCATGCGCGCCGAGCCCTTCACGGCGGTCGCCGCGGGCGGCTCCCAGCCGGTGGCCCGCCAGCCGTGCGGCAGCGTCGGCAGGTCGGCGAGCGCCGCGAGCCGCACGCTCGTCTCGCCGAGCGCCGGCAACACCGCGCTGATGTAGTCGACGAACACCGACGACGGGCCCACGACGAGGACGCCTCGGCGGCCGTACCACTCGCGCCGGGCGTACATGAGGTAAGCGACCCGGTGCAGCGCGACCGCGGTCTTGCCGGTGCCGGGGCCGCCGGTGACGACGAGCGCGCCGTCGTCGGGGGCGCGCACGGCGGCGTCCTGCTCGGCCTGGATGGTCGCGACGATGTCGCGCATCCGCCCGGTGCGCTCGCGGCTGACCGCGGCGAGGAAGGCGCCGTCGCCGACGACGACGGTGCCGGGCAGGTCCTGCGCGCGCTCGGGGTCGAGCAGCTCGTCGTCCACGCCGACGACGGTGGTTCCCCGGCTGCTGATCGTGCGCCGGCGCACGATGCCGTTCGGGGCGGCGGAGGTGGCCCGGTAGAACGGCGCCGCTGCGGGAGCTCGCCAGTCGACGACGATCGGCTCCTGCTCCTCGGTGCGCAGCCCGATCCGGCCGAGGTGCAGGACCTGCCCGTCGGCGCGGTCGAGCCGCCCGAACACCAGGCCCTCGCCGGCGAGGTCGAGGTCGGAGCGGCGGGCGGCCGCGGCCAGCGCCTGGACGTCGCGCTCGTACAGCGACTGCGGGGTGGACAGCCCCGACGGCCGCAGGCTCTCCTTCTCCCGCCCGATCGCCTCAGCCCGCAGCTCCTCGAGCCGCTGGTGGGCGCGCGTCACCTGCTCCTGCTCGCGCGCGATCTCGGCTGCGAGCGTGCTGTCGTCCACGCAGTGCTGCCCTTCCGTCCGGGCGGAAGAGGCTAGCGGTCCGCCTTCGCCTGCGCGCCTCCCGACCGGGCGACGGCCCGCACGGGTGCTGGCCGTCACGAGCGCGCCCATCTGCGGGCGACGCGCCGCCGGTATTCGACGGCGTCGCTGTCGAGCGGGACCCGCCGCCGCTGCCCTGCTCCGACTCCGAGTGTCGAGACCCCCGGGGCGGACTCATGGCGGTGCTGGTCCGCCGCGGATCCAGCCGCGGGGGCCGATGCGTCGGTTGCCGGTGAGGTCGAGGTCGCGGTCGCGGTCGTGCAGCAGGGCGGCAGGCCGGCAGAGCAGGACGGTGTTCCACAACCGCAGGGCGTGATACCGCAACTTGCCGTCGCGCCGTGGAGGGGGGTCGGTAAGCCCGCCAGCACCTCCGAGCCGGGCGGGAAGGTGCACGCCCAGGTCCGGAGAACAGCAGGTCCGACGGGCGATCTACGAGAAGGCGTTCAAGCTCTACGGCTCCTGGCCCCGTTCCCGGAGCCCGACCGACGCTGAGCGCGCCCTGCTGGCAGGTCCTGGCGCGGCTTGCTTCCAGGACACCCCGCTTGTCCTACGCATCCAACCCCTACCTGGTCTGCAAAATCATCGACAACGAGAGCAACTGCGGGCGCAAGACCACGCCCGGGTTGCGCCAGGCGTCCTGAGCGGGCGAGAAGCCCCCTGATGCGATGAAGGAGCGGGTCTCCGCTCCCCGTGACGTCCCGAGTCACTCTCGGGGTGCTCACGTCCCACGACGAAGGAGGCCCCTGTGAGCGAGGGGTACACAGGCAAGCAG
>JALYMN010000084.1 GCA_030773675.1 Actinomycetota bacterium | reverse complement strand
ACACCCTCGAGCAGCTCCGCACCCGCGTACGCCAGTTCGCCCGCGACTTCAACGACCACTGGCTGCTCGAACGCCACGGCTACCGCACCCCACGCCAAGCCCGCGACGCCCTCCGTCAAACCGCCCTGGCATGATCGCCGCGTTCACCAACGAGGTGTCCGGCGAACCGGGGGCGGCGCACGGCTTGGCGCTCAGGGTTTCGCGTACAGGAACTACGGGGGGCTGGACGTGGCCACGTCGTTTGTGGGCCACATGATCTTCGGGCTGTCGACCGGCATCCTCTACGGGCTCCTGCACGCCATGGGCGGCGCGAGCGTCGCGTTCTAGGCCGAGAGCAATGCCGAGCGGGCTCCTCGCCGGTGTTGCCTCGCGGTCCGCCGTGGGAGCGTGAGGCGCTCTACCTGAGTTTCTCGCGCTCGAGCGGGTGCAGATCACGCTGTCTCACCGTGTCCTGTCCGTTCGTGTCCTCGGGCTGGCGCAGCGCCCCTCGCTCGTTCCGGCCGTTGGCGGCCGCGCGCGGCAGGGTGAAGCGGATGTGCGTGCCGCGGGACGAGGTCTCGGCGACGTAGATGCGCCCCCCGTGGGCCTCCACGATCGAACGGGAGATGGCCAGCCCGAGCCCCGCGCCGTCGCGGGGCCGGTATGCTCTGGCCTTGCCGCCCCTCCAGAGTGGCTCGAACACCCGCTCCACCTCGGGCGCGGGGATTCCAGCTCCAGTATCGGCGACCTCGACCTCGACCTCCTCGCCGGTCGCGACGGTGGTGACGCTCACCCGCCCCCTGTCTGCCATGTGCTGGAGTGCGTTCGTGACGAGGTTGAACAGCACGCGTTGCACCTTCTCGGGGTTGGCGCGGGCGGGCGGGAGGTCCGGTTCGCTGGACAGCCGCAGCTCGATGCCCCGCTGTTCGGCCACCGACGCCATGCCCTCGAGGGTCTCGCAAATGAGTTGGTCGAGCGCGAGGTTCTCGAAGGACCACTCGATGTCGCCCGCCTCGATGCGCGTCAGCTCGAAGAGGTCCTCGATGAGCGTCTCCAGCGAGTCGATGTTGACCGCGATCTGGCCGAGGTAGCGGCGCACGGTCTGCTCGTCGACCAGGTTGTCCTCGATCGCACGGCAGATGAGACGCAGAGAGTTCAACGGGGTGCGAAGGTCGTGCGAGACGCCAGCGATCAGATCGCGCCGGGCCTGCTCGGACCCGTCGCGCTCGGCCTCGCGCTGCTCGAGCTCCCGCGCCATGCGATCGACCTGCGTCGCCAGCGCGCTCACCTCGTCGTCGCCAGGATCGAGCGCGGCGCGCTGCTCGCCGCCGCCCTCCCTCATCGCCTCCACCACATCACGGACCCTGGCGATCTCCTCCGTGACGTCCCTGGTCAGCGACCACGCGGTGTAGCCCGCCAGCGCACCCGAGAAGGCGAGCAGCAGCGAGAGTGCGAAGGCGTCGCGCGACGAGATCCACAGCATCGCGACGAGCCCGACGCTCAGGAGGTCGAGGCCCACGACGATCAGGACGCCGAGGCCGAGCTGCCACGACAGGCAACCCAGCCGCCGGCGGTGGCGAGCGAGGACGTGCGAGACCACCAGGAGGGGTGCGCCCATGAGCCCCAGCAGCAGCGCGATCACGAGGCCGTTGGTGGTTCCGTCGACGAGCGCCATCGCTCCGCCGCTTACCACCGCTCCAGCTCCTTCGGCGTGAAGCGCCAGGGGCCGTAGCCCAGGTTGTCGAGCGCGAGGACCTCGTGCCCGTCGCGTAGGAGCGTTCTGACGACGTGAACGCCCACGAAGCCATTCGCCCCGGAAACAGCGATCCGCAAAGTTCCTCCTCCTCGCTGGATGTCGACGCGATCCGGCAGCGCCGCTCGCGTGGTCTCTCCGTCCATGGAGAGCACGACGTTGGTCCAGATTCCCTCCGATGTTACACCGGAAGTAGGTCCACGTGAGGGGGAGCAGGAACGGGGGTCCCCCGGGCGCGTCCTCGTCAGGGGCTTGGCTCCGCGGCTGCCGTCAGCACGCCGAGCACCTCCAGCCGCAGCGCGTCGTCGTCGCTGAGCGCGTCAGCGGCCACGATCTTGTCCAGCCGCTCGAGCTCGTCGTCGCCGAAGTCGATCTGCCGCAGGCAGGCCTCGACGGTCAACTGCTCGTCGAGCGGCAGCCGCTCGGCGCGTTCGGCGAGCCAGGCGCGGCCCTTGACGCCAAACACATCGCTCATTGGCGGGCGCTCGACGAGATTGCGCTGCAGCGCCGCATGGACCTGGTTCTTCTCGCGAGTCCGCTGCCGCTCCTGAGCACCCGGTTTCATCCGGACACCGATTAGGCCGCGGAGGTCACGATGTCGGGAGTCATGGAGGGACCGATGGCAGGAGCGGCGGGGGCTCGCGCTCCGGCGTGCCGGACGGTCGCCCGGAGGGCGGCCGGGAGGTGCGCTGGAGCGCGCGGCGCAAGGAAGAGGTGGTCCTGCGGCTGCTGCGCGGGGAGGGCTTGGACGCGCTGGCGCGGGAG
>JALYMN010000083.1 GCA_030773675.1 Actinomycetota bacterium | reverse complement strand
GCTCGAGGTCCTGGCCGGGACGCGCCCCTCCGACGCCCTGCCCGCCCCCGAGCCCGACTCCGACCCGTACGGCGACGACGTCCAGCTGGCCCTGCACCTCGGCTACGCCCTGCACTACGGCGGGGTGCGCGACGACCTGGAGTGGGACCCCGACCTGCTGCGCGCGCGGGCGCGGCTGGAGCGGCTGTTCCTCGCCGCGCTGCGGGCCGACACCTCCGGGAGCGCGGACGTCGAGGCCGCGCTGGCGCCGCTGCTGCGCGAGCCGGTGACGGGCACCGGGCCGTCCTGGCACCTGTCCTCGGTCGGCACCCGCGCTCAGCTGCGCGAGTACGTCGCCCACCGTTCCGTCTACCACCTCATGGAGGCGGACCCGCAGGCGTGGGTCGTGCCCCGGCTGGAGGGGCAGGCCAAGGCGGCGGTCGTCACCGTGCAGCACGACGAGTACGGCGCCGGGCGGGTCGAGCGCATGCACGCCCGGCTGTTCGGCGAGACGATGGCGGAGCTCGGGCTCCGGACGGAGCCGGGCGCCTACCTCGACCTCGTGCCGGCCGCGACCCTCGCGCCGGTGAACCTCATGTCCCTGCTCGGGCTGCACCGCGCGCTGCGCGGCGCGGCGTTCGGGCAGTTCGCCATGATCGAGGTGACGAGCTCGCCGGGGTCGCGCCGGCTGTCGTCGGCCTTCGCCCGGCTCGCCGCCGGCGCGGCCGGGCAGCGCTTCTACGACGAGCACGTGGAGGCCGACGCGGTGCACGAGCAGGTCCTGCGCGCCGGGGTGCGCGACCTGCTGCGCCGGGAGCCGCACCTGGCCGCCGACGTCGTGCTCGGCGTCGAGGCGGGGCTGCTGCTGGAGGACCGCTTCGGCGCGTCGCTGCTCGACGCATGAACGTCGGGCCGGAGCTCGTTGCGTCGTCCGCTGCCGGCAGGCTAGTCCGCGGCCGGGTCCTGGTCGGTGTCCGCGCCGCCGGCCGGGCGGACCCGTTGCCGGTGGCTGGTGTCGCAGAACGGCGGCCGGCGGGTGCGGCGACAGGTGCACAGCGCGACGACGGGCCGGTCGCAGCGCACCAGGGTGCCGTCGGGCAGCTCGACCTCGACCGGGCCCTCGACGAGCACGGGCCCGCCGGGCACCGGGGTCACGCGGCGCACGTCCACCGGCCCGACGCTAGCGCGCGTCGTCCGGGCCGGTCAGAAGATGAGGATCGCGAGGATGATCAGCAGGACGAGCGTGCCGAGGCTGATGTACACGCGGCAGGCGGCCGCGGAGCCACCGATGAGTCGCCGGCGTGCGCGCGGTCTACAGCGCAGTGCCGGCACGGGGTCGGCCTGCGCAGGAGAGGACGTGGGTCGACGGCCAGTCCTTCGTCAGCATCAACGGCGGCCCGCTCTTCACCATCTCCGAGGCCGTGTCGTTCCAGATCACCTGCCAGGACCAGGACGAGATCGACTACTACTGGGACCGGCTGACCCGCGACGGGGGGCAGGAGAGCCAGTGCGGCTGGCTCAAGGACCGCTTCGGGCTGTCCTGGCAGGTCGTCCCCACCGGCATGGCGGAGCTGTTCGACGACCCGGACCAGGGGAGGGCGGAGGGCGCCATGCGGGCGATGCTCGGCATGCGCAAGATCCACCTCGCCGCGCTTCGGCAGGCCGCCGACGGGGTGCCGGCGCAGCAGTCCTAGCGGGGGCGCGAGGTGGCGGCAGCTGCCGCCGCGCGGGCCGGCTCGTCGTCCGCGTACGCCGGCGCGTCGGCGTCGTGCCGGTCGCGCCTCTCGACGTGGAACGCGAAGGCGAGCAGGGCGGTCATCGTCGTGACCTCGCCGCCGGCCTCGACCCACATGAGCAGCAGCTCGACCGCGCCGGAGTCGTGGACCGCGGTGATCGGGCGGTGCGCCATGTCGACGACCACCGCGAACACCATGAGGACGGCGACCAGGCCGCCCAGCAGCCAGGAGTCGCGGCGCGCCGCGGCGGGGCTGCCGCGGTGGGTGGCGAGCAGGACCAGCAGCGACACCGCGCCGAGCCCGGCCCAGGTGAGGAGCTGCCCGACGTCCCGCTCCAGCAGGCCGGGCACGACGGGCAGCGCGACGTGCTGGGCGAGCCAGCTGCCGACGCGCTCGTGCAGCTCGAGCGCGTCGTCCAGGACGATGACCGCGAGCCCTACGGCCCAGCCGGCGTAGACGCGCCCCCGGCCCCGGCGCCAGACGACGAGCATCGCGAGGACGGCCGCGACGACCTGCAGATAGCCCAGGACCTCGATGGAGGAGCGGTCGAGGTTGGTGTTCCAGCGCGGTGAGCCGAAGCCGGCGACGCCCTCCAGGTGCAGCTGGTGGGCCACGAGCAGGAAGGGCACCGGCAGCAGCAGGACCAGCGCCAGGTGCAGGGCGCGGGTCTGCCGCGCCGCTTCGAGCCCGGCGGAGACGACGACCGGCGCTCTCACCCGCCGATTCTGTGTGCCGGACCCCGGACCCGCACGTCGGAGCGCCCCGGGTCACGCCGGCGCCGGAGCGCCTCCGATCCGGTGCAGCCAGCCCAGGCCGTCCTCCGTCCGGCCGAGCGGCACGTACTCGCAGCCGATCCAGCCCGGGTAGCCCGTGTCGTCGACGAGGGCGAACAGCGTCGGGTAGTCCACGTCGCCGACGTCGGGCTCGTGCCGGCCGGGCACGCCGGCCAACTGGAGGTGCTCCGTTACGTCGAGGTGGCGCCGGGTCGCGGCGACGACGTCCGGCTCGGTGCGCGCGGCGTGGTACCAGTCCAGCTGCAGCGCGACCCCGGGGTCGGCCAGGTCGTCCAGGACGGCGCGGGCGTGCGCGAGCGTGCCGAGGAAGTAGCCCGGCACGTCGAAGGCGTTGAGCGGCTCGAGCAGCAGCGTGACCCCGGTGCCGCGGGCGGTGCTCGCGGCCCAGCGCAGGTTCTCCCGGTACAGCTCCTCGGCCCGGGCCCGGTCCACCTCGGGGCCGGGGACGCCGGCCATGACGTGGACGCGCGGGCAGCGCAGGGCGTCGGCGTACACCAGGGCGGTCTCCACGCCTCGCCGGAACTCCTCCTCGCGCCCGGGCAGCGCGGCGAGCCCCCGCTCGCCCGCGTCGGTGTCGCCGGACGGGCTGTTGAGGAGCACCTGCGTCAGCCCGGCGTCGTCGAGCC
>JALYMN010000082.1 GCA_030773675.1 Actinomycetota bacterium | reverse complement strand
AGACCAAGTCGGCGAGCATCGACCGGACCACCGTCTTGTTCTCGGTGGCGCCGTCCCACAACCCGACGGGGAGCTTGGTCCCATCTGCGGTGATGCCGAGGGCGACGATCACACAGCGGCCGGCCATGTGCTCCCCGTCGAGCATCAAGACCTTGATCTTCTGATCGGTCAGGTTCCGGGCGAGGAGCTCGGCGAGGGCGGTCTCAGTCTCCTTCACGAACCGGCGCGACACCGCCGACCGGCCTGTTGAGCTCGCGCGCTCCAGGACGGCTTTGCCGAGCGGCTCGGCGATCCTGGCGTGCCGGCGGGTCGCGACCCCGGCGAGCATCCGCTCCAGCACGACCTGGCTGAGCAGGTCGTCGGCGGTGAACTCCGAGTACGCCTGCAGCGGCACCTCATGCCCGTCCAGGGTCAGGGCGCGTGGCCGGGTGACCTCGACCCGACGACCGCCCAGGGTCACCGAGCCCTTCCCGGTGCCGTGCCGCACCGCCCCGCGGTCGGGGTTGTGCTTGCCCTTCGCGCCAGCCACGGCGGTGATCTCGGCTTCGAACATCGTCTGCATCACGGCCATCCCAGCTGCCACACGCTCATCGCGAGCAGCCCCTCCCTCGCGACGGCGACGATGTCAGTCAGCGCGAGGCTGACCTCCTCGGGTAGATCTGCCACTCGCGCGGCCTGCTCCTGCGTCACGACGCGGACGTTTCTCGGTACGGTCTTCACGGCGGTCCCCTTGCTCAGTGGTCGGCTCGACTTGGCGGTCGCCCAACATCTACCGCGAGGCAGGCATCAGGCGGGGGACCGCCACCTCAAGTTCCACGAAGACCGGGACAACCTCGACGTGGGTGGTCCCGCGGTCAGAGCGAACTAGCTGTGCCGGAGGACAAACTCGAGCACCTGGGCGGGGTTGTCCTTGTCCCCAGCTCTGCTTCAGGGTCTTGACAAGGGCCAGGGCCTCACCTCGAGCCCGTGGTCGATCACCAGCTCGTCAACGGGGCGGCGACGAACGAGCCTTCGTCGCACAGCACGTCCGTACAGCCAACGTACAGCCACGGGATCGGACGACGACGAACTGCTGCGTACTGCGGCAGCCTTGTCACCTCGGAAACACGCGCGGCCGTACGTCTGCGGACGCCTCGCACGTGACTACGGATCAAGAGGTTGCAGGTTCGAGTCCTGCCGAGCGCACCCATCTCGTGCTGGGGCGTGCTGCTTGCTTCGCGCGCCGCGGGTTGCGAGCACCTGTCTGCTAATGGACGTGCTGACACGCGGGCCTCTTGACTTCGCTGTCCGGGTAGCGGAGGCGACGTGGACTGCCGTCCGGCCTCGGTAGATGATCACTCCTCGGACAGCGGAACCGGCTGCTGCTGAGCGGCGGCGAGGCCAGGCCTGCGGTCGGGCTGCACCACGCCGCGAGGTGCCACCAACAAGAACTGTGCCCGGGGGTTGTATGGCGCGAGCTGTGGTGCCGCGAAGAGGACCGCAGGCGGCGGGTACGGCGGAGCGGGGAGCAAACCGCGCTGGGCGTACCGGTCGCGCGCGTCCTCGCGGTCCGCTTCCCGATGCACCCGCGGGTCCGGAGGCGAGCCTCTTGCCGCGCCGCGGCCGATGGCGTTTGCTGGTGCGGGAGGGACCCATGACACGACAGGTCCCCGCGGTGTCGGGCCGGTGGCTGATCGACTCCGGCCTGGAACCCGACCTGATCTTCCACCAGGGCAACGAGTTGCCGGACTTCGCGGCCTTCACCCTGCTCGGCGACCCGTCGGGCGAGGAGCTCCTCCGCCGCTACTTCCGCGACCACGTGCGGATCGCGGCGGCGTCCGGCCGCGACGTGGTCCTGGAGACCCCGACCTGGCGTGCAAGCCCGGACTGGGGGCGGCGCCTGGGCTACGCCCTAGCCGAGGTAGATCAGCTCGGAGGCCCCGTCGGCGACCTCGGTCAGGATGTCGCCGAGGTTGCGCCGCACGCCGCCGATGCTCGCCATCTGCTCTTCGGACACCGCACGGGTGTCGACGCACGACGGTCAAAGCGAGACGAGGTACGGCGCCGTCGCGCCCTGCCGGGCCTTGTCCCGCACGTCGTCGCCATCCGGTCCCGGCGGGGAGCCGTCGGGCTGCGCGATGCGGACGGCGTCCCCGGCCAGGCGGACCTCCGCCTCTAGCCCTGACCGGGCGGCGACGCTGGCGAAGTGGTACGCCGACCAGACCGGGCGGGGGTTGGTCCGCGGGTCGGCGGAGGCGAAGAACACGAGCTTGCGGCGGGTCATGGAGGCA